>CAVEGL010000008.1:11813-15187 GCA_963615165.1 bacterium
ATTCTCCCAGGGGTGATTTCTTATGGTGCAATCATCTTACTTTTCTTGCTATCGTGGTTGGATCTTGTTCTGGGTGCAATTTACTTATTTATCCTGATTGCCAGCACTTTAGTTAAAGCCATTAGCGTAGCCTACCGCACTGTTCAGGGACACAACGTCATCAAACGTGCTGGTCGCGTAGATTGGCGAGGTCGCATGGAAGATTTAGCCGACCCGCACGCAGCTTTCGAACGCCTGCATGATACTTCGAGTAATAGCTATCATTTCCGCGAACACCTCGAAAATCTCAAACTCATGTCTGCATTAAGCAGCGAATACCCCAATCCTAATCAAATCTATCATGTCGTCATCATGGCAGCCTACAACGAGGGGCTAGACGTTCTTTCGCCCTCCATCGACGCTGTCGCCAAATCCACATTCCCTAGGGAGCGTATCATCTTTGTACTCGCCTACGAAGAGCGTGGCGGCCCCGCTATGGAAGAAACCGCAACTGCGCTAAGCGCCAAATATCAGGGTGTATTCAAAGATTTCATCCTCGTCAAGCATCCCGCCAATCTAAAAGGGGAAATAGTCGGCAAAGGTCCCAACATCACGTATGCTGGCAAAGCCGTAGCAGATTACGTTTCCAAGAAGCACCTCCCCGTCGGAAACATCATCGTCACATCGCTGGATAGCGACAATCGTATGGCAGAAAAATACCTAGATTCCGTCGCTTACGAATTTGTCACCCATCCGGACCGTCAGCACCTCAGCTATCAGCCGGTTTCGCTCTTCATGAACAATATCTGGGATGCCCCCGCACCCTCGCGCGTCATCGCTATTTCAAATTCATTCTTCAACGTTATTACCACCATGCGCCCCCACGCTTTACGAAATTTCGCCTCGCACTCACAACCTTTGCAAGCACTAGAGGCTATGAACTTTTGGAGCAAGCGCACCATCGTCGAAGACGGGCATCAATATTGGCGCAGCCTCTTCTATTTCAGTGGCAATTACTCCGTTTTACCAATTCGCATTCCCATCTACCAAGATGCCGTCCTCGACGAATCCTTCCTCAAAACCGTCAAAGCCCAATTCGTCCAAGTCCGCCGTTGGTATTACGGTGCCAGCGACGTTGCCTATGTCGGCACGCGCCTTTTCGCACGCAAGCGCGATCGCGCCATGCCATTTTGGCAACTTTTCCCCAAATTCTGGCGCCTACTCGACGGGCATATTACGCTAGCTATCCTCGCCCCAATCGTCGCATTCGGCGGCTGGGTACCGATGGTTATGAATTTTTCTTCCCAAAACATGGTCGCCTTCAACCTTCCCAACATCGTCAGCGTTGTTGAAACTTTTGCCTCTATCGGCCTCATTGTTTCTATCTTGGTATCATTTCGCATTCTCCCCAAACGCCCCGCTAAATACCGCAAAGGCAAAAGTCTGCTCATGGTTATCCAATGGATTTTAATGCCAATTACCTCTATCCTGTATCAGTCCATCGCCGCATTCTACGCCCAAACGCGTCTCATGCTTGGTAAATATATGGAAAAATTCGACGTCACGAAGAAAATAGTTAAAAAGTAGAAGGGGATTAGATATTATCACATCAGTCGAATCTTGCAGGAAAACATTTTTGCAAGCAAAATCATTAGAATCGTTTGCATAGTAATACTACTTTTCCAACTCGGCTATGCTTATAACCTCAAGTAGGTCTTTATTTTTTATCAAAAGTGTGCTATAATTATGAAGCTGGGTCGCTAGCTCAGTTGGCTAGAGCGTCTCGTTTACACCGAGAAGGTCAGGGGTTCGAGCCCCTTGCGACCCACCAATCAGGGGTGTTTATCATTACGCACGATGGATCTCAATCCAATTTGAGATTTTTTGTTTTTACGCTCCGATATTCTACGATAAATTGTATTTCAAATATCCTTGCTATATAATAATTGTCCAGAACAAGATTATGATTACAAAATCTGATTAGCCTAAGTCGCAATTATGTGGTAGTTTCTCAAAAAGCATAAAAATACAGCGCCACCAAATAGTCAGCCGAGATCGAGAGGCTCCCCGTATTCTGCCGAATAATTGGCGGTTAGAAGGTGTCTTATAAGGGACAGGGGGTGACAAAAACGTTGCCTCGTCATCCCAAAAATAAAGTTATGCAACAAATGTCGCACAACTCCGAATTCTAAAAAAATCCTTAAATTTCCTGTGTTAGAATAGCTTTCAGTGGAGGAGGAAGGATGTAAAATGATAAAGATTGCGGTTTTTGATTGCGGCTTTGGTGGTGAAATGCTTGCAGATAGAATAAAAGAAGAGTTACCTTTTGCAGAAATTATTCGGGTTATCGACTGGCGCCATGCTAGCGAAATTAACAGTTCTCCTCATTTGGCTCGTAAATATGCAAAGATAGCTCTCTCACCCTACATTGGGCAAGTTGATGCGGTCGTATTTGCCAACTTCCTTCTTTCCGCCACTAGCCTGAAACACTTTAGACGTAATTACCCAGACCAAAAATTTATCGGGATTAATTTTAAATATCCCGATACTTTTATTCGTCGGAAAATTATTATTTTAACCACAGATTCACTCACTAAAACCCTCAATTATTATAAATTTATTGTTCGACTTCGTCGCCGAACAATTATTTTTAAAGTAGATTCTTGGGATAGTAAAATCGACGACGGGGAATTGACCGAATCCGAAATCGGCGATTCTCTCGCAAATTTACCCCTAGAAATTAACAACAAGACTGTCGAGATCATTTTGGCGCACGCTAATCTCGTAGACATTATCCCGTGCTTAAAAAATTTATACGGGCAAAATTTGCGCATCTATGACAGCTTCAATGACACGATAAGAAAATTGTTCAAAGAACTAGGCATCCGTGGTGGTGTCAGTAAAAAGTAATTTTTGGTTGTCCAAAGCACCATTAAGGTTATAAAGCCGATTATATCCCCAAAATGTGATATAATGGTCTTATAACAGAAAGGATCAAAATGTCTAATTCAGATAAAGACCACAATTTAGAAACTATGCGCCATTCGCTCAGCCACGTATTGGCTGCCGCTGTTAAGAGGCTTTATCCTGCGGTCACCTTCGGTATCGGTCCAGCCATAGATACAGGTTTTTATTATGATATCGATTTTGGCACGACTAAAATTTCAGATTCCGATCTCGCAAAAATCGAAAAAGAAATGCAAAAAATCATCGCGCGCAAACTGTCCTTTACGAAGCGCCTTTCCTCCAAGACCGAAGCGCTCAATTGGGCTAGGGAACATTCCCAAAAATACAAAATCGAGCTCATCGAAGAATTGCCGGAGAGCGCCGAAATTTCATTTTACGACCTAGGCGATATTTTTACAGATCTCTGCAAGGGTCCGCACGTCAAAGAT
>CAVEGL010000009.1:0-14656 GCA_963615165.1 bacterium
AAACTCGCTTTAGCATATCTTTATTCTTTAAGGATTTAAAAATCGTCTTGAATTGCATATAACCTCTTTATCTCTAATAATCATATCACATCACGCCGTAAAAAACAACCACCAAAGTGGCTGTTTTTTAGCATTAAATCGCGATTGCTGCCGTCTTACAAGGTTTGAAATCTTAAAGTTCCTCTAAATCTTCCTCTGCCGGGACCTTAGTCAGCGGAGTCTCCACTTCGGTCAAAGCCGTTACGCCAGTCCCAACCGGAATCTTGCGACCAATAATCACGTTTTCCTTCAAACCGTATAAATGATCGACTCTACCGTTAATTGCCGCATTAATTAAAACTCTTGTCGTATCTTGGAATGATGCTGCCGACAAGAACGAATCGGAGAAAATCGAAACCTTCGTAATACCGAGAAGTAAATTGATATAAGTAGCTACCTCTTTACCCTCCGCTTCCAGTTTCTTGTTTTCCCGAACCGCCATCGCCAATGACACTACATCGCCAGACACGAAGGCCGAATCGCCCGGATTGTCAATCTGCACGCGTGAGAACATCTGGCGCACCAAGATTTCCAAGTGCTTTGGAGAAATCTCATGACCTTGCGCCGCATAAACGTTCAAAACATCGTTCATAATGTAGCGTTCTGTAGCCTCGACTCCTTTATACTTCAGCAAATCTTGCAAGTTCAACGAACCAGTCGTCAAACGATCACCCGCCTTGACCGAATCATTGCTCTTCACGACCATTTCGGCATCACCGGGAATTTCAATCCGTACCTGCGCGCCCGCACTAGACACCAAGATAATCGCATCCTTGACCAATTCAATTACCCCGTCATGCTTTGCCTTAATTGCGGCATCGTCGCCACTCTTGCGTGCCAAAGTAGCGCCAGCTTTTACATTTTCACCATCTTTCACAATCGGCGTGCGTCCATTTAGTTCAATCCGCTCCACCGAACCGGATTGCGGAGTAATCTGTACAATGTATCGATTATTATCTTCGTACAATTCCACTACCCCATCAACTGGCGAAATATAAGCTTGACCCTTCGGGTTACGCGCTTCAAGCAACTCTTCCACCCGAGGCAGACCTCGAGCAATTGCACCTGAACCAGCCACACCGGAACCATGCTTTGTGTCCAATGTCAACTGTGTACCAGGCTCACCGAGCGACTGCGCCGCAATCACCCCAACTGGCTCGTGTGCAGCCACAAGCGCACGCGTAGACATATCCACGCCATAAGCTTTGCGTGGAATTCCATCCACTGCCTTAGTCGACAAGATAGACTGAATCGATACAGATTCAATTTGTTCATCCGCTTCAATCTGTGCCGCCATTTCTTTTGTAATCAAGCTGTCCGCTTCCAAATATCCAGGGACCGTCGCAGCCGTATAACGTCCGCTAAGTCGTGCCGCAAAGCTAATCCCAGAAAGCTCCGTCTCGTTACGATAGACCACAAATCCAGGGTCCTCCGCCTCTTCATCAGTGGTAAACACATCCTGCGCCACATCCACCAACCTACGCGTAAGGTATCCGGAATCCGCTGTCCGAAGCGCCGTAGACACTTGCCCCTGCCGAGCGCCTCGCGTCGCGATAAACGACTCTAGCGTATTCAAGCCCTTCTTGTAACTCGACTTCACCGGCAACTCGATTTCATTATTGTTGATATCCACCATGATACCAATTTCCGCCGAAGCGAGCTTGATGTTCGAAATGTTACCACGTGCACCCGAGTTCACCATCACTGCAATATCCGTATCCATTTCTGCCAACTTGCCTTTCAAGAAATCTGAAATCTTCGCATCAATATCGCGCCAGTTTGCGATTGTTAACTTATAGCGCTCATCATCTGTTAGCAATCCATCATTAAATTGCTCTTGAATCAAAGCAGTTTTTGCGTCACCTTCAGCGATGAAATCATCGATTTCATCATAAGTCGGATAGTCATCCTTAGCAGTAGAAATCGAAGCGATTGTCTCATATTCAAACGCTAAATCTTTCAAATCGTCCGCAGTCTTCACCATCACTTCTGCGCCGTAAAGATCAAAGATATTCGCCATCACTTTTGAGAGATGTTTCTTGGTCTGCACAGATTCGTCATAAGGATAATCTTTTGGCAAAATCTCATTAAAGATAACCCGACCCAGCGTAGTGTTCCGAATCTCCTTCTTGGCGAAAACACGAATCGGAGTTTGAAGCTCAATTATCCCCTGATCGTAAGCCATTTCTGCTTCATACACCGAAGAGAATGCCTTCACGTTGCCATGGTCAGTTCCGGGCTTATCGTAAGTAAGATAATATGCACCCAAAACTACATCCTGATAGATTGCCAGAACTGGCGCCCCATCAGCTGGCTTCAAAAGATTATGCGCCGCCGACATCAGCTCGCGCGCCTCTGCCTGAGCAGCATCGGAAAGCGGCAAGTGTACCGCCATCTGGTCGCCATCATAGTCAGCATTAAAACCGGAAGCCACCAATGGATGCAATTTAATCGCTTTACCATCAATCAAGCGTGGCTGAAATGCCTGCAAAGACAACCTGTGCAGCGACGGAGCGCGGTTCAAAATCACATATTTGCCCTGAATCACTTCATCCAAAGCATCCCAAACTACCGTTTCCTTAGATTCAATCAACTTCGAAGCCGCCCGAATATTATTGGCATGTTCGTTGCTGATCAACCAAGAAATCACAAAAGGCTTAAAGAGTTCTAACGCCATCTGTTTCGGCAAACCACATTCATTAAGTTTCAATTCTGGACCAACCACAATCACCGAACGCCCAGAGTAATCCACGCGTTTACCAAGTAGATTCTGACGAAACCGCCCCTGTTTACCCTTTAGCAAGTCCGAAAGCGACTTTAGTTTGCGACGCCCATTCGTAGAATTAGCACCTCTCCCGCCATGTGCAGCAGAATTATCAATCAAAGCATCTACCGCCTCTTGCAACATTCGCATCTCATTACGACAAATCACCTCAGGTGCATTCAGATCCATCAACTTTTTCAAGCGATTATTACGGTTAATTACCCGTCGGTACAGGTCGTTCAAATCCGAAGTCGCAAAACGACCGCCAGGAAGCGCAATCATCGGGCGCAAATCCGGTGGGATCACCGGAATCACCGTCAAAATCAAATCTTCTGGCTTAATCCCCGCTGACTGCATTCCCTCCAAAGTTTTCAGCCGCTTTTGAATCTTCTTCTCTTTCTGTCCCCGAGCTTCAGCTTCCTCTTCGTGCAACTTATCAATCAATTCACCCAAATTAACTTCGTCCAGCATTTTCTTGATTGCCGTCGCGCCCATTCCGACCGTAATCAAACTTTCATATTCTTCTGGCAAATTGCGATAATCGAGCTCCGAAAGCACTCCGCCTTTTTTGAAAGACTCCAACATGGATTTTTTAGCGACAAAATCCGCTTCCAGCTCTTGTAATTCTTTTGTCTGCGCTTCAGCCAAAGCGTGAATATCAGCATTCTCAGCTTTCGATTCCTTCTCATAGCGCAACCGAATTGCGTCTCTCTCTGCACTAGTTTGTGATTCCAAATCCGCCAAAACCTGCGCAATTTCTTCCGTCTTAGCATCTGTAATCAAGTAAGTCGCAAAATAAACTACTTTCTCGATGTTCTTAACCGTCATATCTAGGATTAAACCTAGCGCAGAAGGCACGCCACGCATAAACCACACATGTGCCACTGGCGCAGCCAACTCAATATGCCCCATCCGCTCCCGTCGCGTAATCGACTTCGTAACCAAATTCCCCTCTTTGTCCACCGCCGCTTCACGCGAACGCACACCTTTAAGCCTCGAATCATGCGGATTTATATCTTTGGTTGGTCCAAAGATTCTCTCGCAAAACAAGCCATCCCTTTCTGGTTTTTGCGTACGATAATTAATTGTTTCCGGCTTTGTTACTTCGCCGTAGCTCCAGTTCAGAATATCATCTCGGCTTGCCACCGTTAGCCTAATCGAATCAAAATCCGATGCGCTAATGAAATTATCCATCCACGCCATATTAGAACTCCTCTCCTAGGTCGACTGCTCCATCATCGTCGCCCTCTATTATTTCAATACCTTCTTCCGCCATCATTGCTTCCGCTTCCGCGTCGTCAAGATCCAAAATCTGCGGTTCGGTTTCTTTTTTATGCTGATCATAGATGGATTGATCATCCTTAGATTTTTCAATTTCTTTAGACGTTCGCTCGATTACGTCTCCTGCGTCCGCCGATTCACCATGGTCCAGTAAGTCTACCTTCAAGCCTAATCCCTGCAATTCCTTCACGAGAACGTTAAAACCTTCCGGCAACTTTGGTCCTTCAATCGGCTCGTGCTTAATAATTGCTTCGTAAGCTTTCGCGCGTCCATACACATCATCCGACTTAATTGTAAGCATTTCCTGCAAAATCGTCGCCGCCCCATAAGCTTCAAGTGCCCAAACTTCCATTTCCCCAAATCGCTGACCACCATTTTGCGCTTTACCACCCAGTGGCTGCTGAGTCACCATCGTATACGGACCGGTCGAACGTGCGTGGATCTTGTCCTCAACCATATGATGAAGTTTTAATATATGCATCACACCTACAGAGGTGCGCTCGTTAAACGGCTCACCGGTCAAACCATCATAAAGCTGAATTCTACCATCTTTAGCATAACCGGCTTTCTCTAGCTCGTTCGAAATTATTTCGTCCGGTACGCCGTTAAAGGACGGGGTTGCCACTTTGTATCCCAAAGCTCTAGCTGCCATCCCGAGATGCGTTTCAAACAACTGTCCCAAATTCATACGGCTCGGCACACCCATCGGTGACAGTACCACATCAATAGGAGTTCCATCCGCCATAAACGGCATATCTTCAACCGGCAAAATTCGCGAAACCACACCCTTATTACCATGCCGACCAGCCAACTTATCCCCAACGCTGATTTTGCGCATTTCGGCGACATAAATCTTAATCTGCATCAATACACCAGCCTTCAAATCGTGCCCCTGTTCGCGCGTATAAATCCGCACGCCTACCACCTTACCGGTAGACGAGCCATTCATCCGTACTGAAGTATCACGCACATCTTTCGCTTTTTCGCCAAAAATCGCACGGAGCAAACGTTCTTCAGAACTCAGTTCTTGCTCACCTTTTGGCGTAATTTTACCGACCAAGATGTCGCCATTTTTAACTTCGGAACCTACCACCACGATACCGTCTTCACCCAAATGTCGCAAAGAATGATCCGAAACATTTGGAATATCGCGGGTTACTTGTTCCGGCCCCAGTTTCGTTTCACGCACTTCCACATCAAAATCTTTAATGTTAATCGAAGTCAAAGTATCGTCCTCTACTAACCGATTGGAAATCACAATCGCGTCATCCATGTTATAACCACGCCATGGCATAAATGCCACCAAGAGGTCGCGCCCAAGCGCCAACTCGCCGTCATTAACCGAAACACCCTCAATCAAAGTATCATCTTTTTGGACTTTCTGACCACGCGATACAACCACACGCTGATTATAGCAACGGCTATCGTTGGTTTTTTCAAAATGTTGCAATTTATACTCTTTGTCGCCACCCTTATCATAAGTCACAATCACCGAGTCGCCATCGGCCTTTTTAACCACACCACTCCCCGTAGCCATCACAATCTGCGAAGTATTCTTGGCAATTTCACGCTCGATACCAGTACCCACAATTGGGTTGTCTTGCCTAAGCAAAGGCACCGCCTGCTTCTGCATCGCGCAGGCCATCAAAGAACGGTCAACACGGTTTTTCTCGACAAACGGAATCAAGCTAGCCGAAGTTCCCAAAATTTCCTTATGTGCAGCGTCAACATGAGTCACTTTATCAGCTTCCACTTGCGTCGGTGTACCATGCACACGAGCCGATACCCACTCTTCTACAAATTTATCATCATCGTCAAGCTTTACCGAAGCATCCGCAATAATCATCTCTCCCTCGGTATCAGCATCCATGTAGACAATCTCATTAGTCACCTTGCCATCTTTTACGACTCGATAAGGCGCCTCAATAAAACCATACTCTTTAATTTTAGCGTAAGTTGCGAGATTTAACACTAACCCCACACCGCCACCTTCTGGCGTTTCAACCGTACAAATTCGCCCGTAATGCGTCGGATGCGCATCGCGCACATCGAAGCCGGCCCGCTCACGCGTCAAACCACCAGGACCCATCGAACTAAGCCTACGCTTATGCGCCAATTCTGCAAACGGATTTACGTCGTCCATCAATTGTGAAAGCTGCGAAGTTGCAAAAAATTCTTTCACTGCAGCTACCACTGGGCGCGAATTCAAAAGCTGCGAAGGTGTAACTTCCTCTATATTTGCCATTGACATGCGGTCTAAAATATTACGTTGCAAGCGAAGCATCCCCAACCGAAATTGTCTTTGCACCAACTCACCTACCAATTTCACTCGGCGATTCGACAAAGAATCAATATCGTCTGCTGGCTCTTGCGTATTATTAAGTCGAATAATCTCCGACACAATAGCCACTAAATCTTGCTTCTGTAAAGTCCTAAATTCTGGCTCATTTGGCGTATCGAATCCCAACCGGCGATTAATCTTAAAACGCCCCACATTGGAATAATCATACCGCTTTGGATCAAAAAACATCTTCTCGATCATCGACTTAGCATTTTCCACCGTCGCCAAGTCACCAGGGCGAATTCGTCGATAAACCTCGAGCAAAGCATCACCTTGACTAGATGCAGTATCTTTCTCTAAAGTGGCATCGATGTAGCTCTTATCGCCCGTATCTACCTCTTTAAAGGCATCTTTGATTCCCGACTTCGTAAACCCAAGCGCCCGCATAAAAGTCGTTACCGGCAATTTGCGTCGGCGATCGATTTTCACATACATCACCCCATTCGTGGCTGTCTCGAACTCAAGCCAAGCTCCACGCCCAGGAATCACCTTAGCGCCGTAATAATTCTTTAGGCCAATAGTCTCCGAATTAAAAAACACCCCAGCCGAACGAATCAGCTGCGAAACAATCACGCGCTCCGTGCCATTAATAATAAAAGTCGCGCGATCTGTCATCCAAGGATAATCGCCAAAATAAATATCCTGTTCCTTCTTGGCGCCAGTTACCTTATTTTCTAATTCCACCAACACATGAAGCGGCGCTTCATAGGTCGCCAAATTATATTTCGCCTCTTGCTCTGTTTCCTTTGGATCCTTAAAGTAATAATCTTTGAAACGTAACGAAAGTTTTTGACCAGTATAATCGTCAATCGGATTCAATTCCGCAAAAACCTCTCGCAACCCGTTTTCTATAAAATCTTCCCACGAATCCTTCTGGTGAGCAGTTAGATCCGGAATCGGAAGAGCCTGATCTCCTTCAGTAAAGAAGATTCTCTCATTTGACTTCGGTTTGTTAGTCATTTTACCTCTTTTATTAGTGTTATTAGTATCTTTTTTGGTAATTTTACTAGAATACAACTCCAATGTTCATCGCAAAATCACCTCAGCGCCGAAGATTACTGCCCGCCCATCCACAGATCTGCCAAATCTAAAGATTTACATTAACGGAACACACTACTTCTTACTTCCATTTTATCACAAAAATCTCAATTTTTCAAGACCTCCTGACCGGTTTTTGGCGGGTTTTTCAAAAAGTTTTTCAGCAAACTCCAGATAGCACCGAATATTTATCATCAGAGTGGATAATATCAACCTAAAAAAATAGGAAGCATCTATCGTTCACCTTGACCAACACAATAACCGTCACACCAAAAAAGTGCTTCCAACGAAAAGCACCTTTTTGAACATAGATAAGCTCTCAACACTTATTCCAAGCCGACTCGCAGTTAGTTAGCTTAGAACAATTATACGTAACAAGTTTTCGGAAGTCAAGACTTTTTATAAACTTTTTTGAGTATTGTTAAATAATTAAAATATAGAACAGGTCCGGCCAGATTTTTTCACTCACGATCTCCGAGATATGTTCATACTCGTCACCCACCCCAATTTAAAGGCTATTCAGTAGCGTCACTCCTTAACAAGTCTCAACAATCGGATAAGCCCCCCAATCTGCCCAACAAAGCAAAGACGCCTATTGTCACCGCAACACCGATAATTAACCATTATGGTAAAAAAGGCCGGAAAACGACCCTATTTTTTAGCATTCCCCTCTTTTTCTTGTTCTTTTTTAATCTCAATATTCACTTTCGTGTCATGAATATCAAAAAATACAAATATCGTAAAGAGAGGTGCAACAACAAAAAGCAGCAACCCCATAACCGCAATCTGACCAAAATTCAAAATCACACCCCCTTCATAGATTTCATTTTTCCATTTTACCGCGAATTCGACGGCTCGCCAAACCGCCAGCAAACAAATGCCGAGACATCAGTAAGCAGACGCCGGACCATCAACAAACAAGTATTAAAACAGACTCGCGACTTAATAGAAACTAGGGCAAGTCAGATGTTGTCATAAAAATTCGCAAGAATAAACTCCCCGCAAAATCCCACACCATCTATTGCTCACCCCAGTTTCAATAACCGACAAACTTCGTCAAATCAGAGATTAGATATCCAAATCGTCCAAATCAGCCAGTTCAGCCCGAGTCTTCTCTGCTAACTCCGAAGTCATCGCATCTTCCGCATCATCTTCTACTCCATGCTCCATCTCCTCGTGCGCTGCAACATTTTCCCCCGTGCTCACGATTTTCAGATTGTACCGAGCATCTTGTTTGGTCCCCAGTGCCCGCAAAAGCACGCGAATCGCCTGTGCCGTCACGCCATGTTTACCAATTACTCTACCCACATCTTCTGGGTCCACGACCAAAGTCAAAAGTACGCCTTTTTCATCGATTTTGCGATCAATTTCAACTTTTTCTGGATTATTCACTAAGGTTTTTACGATATATTCTACGAATTGTTGGTCGATAGTAGCCATATTTTCTCCATTTTTAATTGTTTATGTATTAGATTATAGCATATTTTTGTCAAAACCAGCCAAAATCATCAACACAATATTTTACAAAATCTCCTCACCAAAAATCGCCAGCAAAACTGACGATTTTATTTGTCAAAAGAATATTACTCGGCTGTCGTAGCTTCAGTAGTTTCCTCTGCTGTAACTTCTTCCTTTGGCTGATTTTTGCGCAACTTATCTGCGTGTTTCGCCACAGCTTTCTTCGGGCTCTGTTCTTTGTACCATTTTGGCAATTTTACGCCATTTTTCTTTAAGATAAAAGCAACTCTCGAACTAGGCTGTGCCCCATTGCTTAGATATTTTTCCACTTTCTCCTTGTCGAGCACGGTAACCTTAGTTTCTGGATTATAATTGCCGACCTCAGCCACGACACGTCCAGACAATGGATGTCGCTGCGCTTCTTGGACGACTATCCGGTACGTAGGATAATGCGCCCGGCCTTTACGTTGCATGCGAATCGCTAGCATTTTTTCTCCTTAAATTACTTATTCCTCCATTATATCACACATTTCATTTTTTTCAAACCCTACTTTTTCCCGGCAAACAAGGCTAAAAAACAAGAATTCTCATACATTTGTTAAAACTGCAACTTTTCCCCAGCAAACCACACATTTTACGTTCCAACAAAAATCCTAAAAATAGCGCCAATCTTTCAAAAATACACTACAATAAAAATAGCAAACGCAGACTTATTTTTGTAGCAAAACACTTAGCGGAGCTCTTACCTCCCCAATAGTATCATTTCGCCTTAAGCGCTTTGTAATACTTTATACTTTCTTGAGCAGCAGCAGTTTGCGCCTCCTGCTTCGAATGCCCCTCGCCCGTGCCTCGCAAAGTTTCTCCCACATATAGCCCCACTTTAAAAACTTTGTCATGATCCGGTCCATCCTCTTTCAGGGTTTTGTACACCGGCGTAACTCCATCAATCTTTTGTGCCAGCTCTTGCGCGTAAGACTTCGGGTCGCGCCACAAATCCTCCTCGATGATTTTCTCCGTTTTTACCAAAATATGCTTCGCAATAAAATTCCGTGCCGTTTCGTAGCCTTGATCCAAATAAATCGCCCCGATCACTGCTTCAAAACAATCCGCCAAAATCACATCATGCGCTCGCTCCGACCCTTGTTTTTCACCCTTAGAAAGTCGCACCAATGGCGCATAATCCAAAGCCTTCCCCGCACCCCCAATCGACTCCGTTCGCACCAGCGCCGCCCGAATCGCCGTCATTACGCCTTCCGGCTCATTATACTCCCGAAATAAAAAATCCGACGACACCAGCTCAAGTACTGCGTCTCCCAAAAATTCCAATCGCTCATTATGCTCACCCGCATTCCTGTGTTCATTCACATAGCTCCGATGTGTCAATGCCGTCACCAATAAGTCAATATTATGAAACTCAAAGCCCAATTTCGTTTTTGCAAAATCTTTATATGGTGTTATATCCATTTTCCTCCTAAAATTCTCCCGCCCGCAATTTTTTCTTGGCGATTAACATTAATTTTTCAATATCTTCGTATTCTATTGCATTCAAGGCATCTGCAAATTTAAACCACTTAATTTCCTTCATCCACTTTTCGCCAGTCGGAATCTCTGTTTCGTCTAGTGCCTGCACCAAATACACTTGTGTAGTCATCAAAACCAATTTGTCCAACCTCCTATATTTGAAATGAATTTTACCAAGCCACGTCAAAATTACCACCTTCTTAAGCCCGGTTTCTTCGGCAATTTCCCGCCTAGCCGTCACTTTTGCCGTTTCGCCCGCCTCAATGTGTCCCTTAGGGATCGTCCATCGCCCCTTAGAATCTTGAATTAGCAATATCTCGATATCCTTCCGATCCTCCGTAAATCGAAAAACAATCCCACCGGAAGTCGGCTCCCGCACGATTGACTGTATCGCTGGTTTTTTACGAAAAACCGCCGATTTAATTTTTGAAAAAGTCGACTCTTTTATCAGTTCCGTCGGCAAAGCCTCTGGAGCTTTTAGCCGACCACTCCTGTGCTGCGCCGTTTTATCCTTCGTTTTGTCCGTTCCGCGCACCTGTCTACTCAGAGAAGCAGTCACTGCGCCCCCAATCTTAGCCTTAGAAGCAGTCGCCACATCCTCAATCTTAGCCTTCGAAAATGCCACTGCACCACCAGCCTCAGTTTTCGAAGTAGCCGCCAAAGCTGCACCGGAAAGCGTCTTACGCGTCGACTTCGGATTCTTCACTGACACGTCTTTTAGTATCAGTGTCGACCTTGACTTTCGAGGTGCCACTCTCTGAGACGTTCGCCGAGGCAGATTTTTCTTCCGTTCCATGCTGTTTCTCTTCAACAATACCGAGCTTTTTATAAGCAGTGCCCAGTACTCCGTTAATAAATTTAGATGAGCTATCCGACCCAAATGCTTTCGCTAGTTCCACTGCCTCATTAATCGCCACTCGTGGCGGGATCGTGTCGCGACATTCCGAAAGCTCATAAAGCCCCATCCGCAAAATATTGCGGTCGATCGCAGCGATAGAGCTAATCGGCCACTCTGGCGCCATAGGTTGCAAAACCTTATCTAGAGTCTCAAAACTATTCGCCACATTACGAGCCAAATTATATACAAACTCCGTATCACCCAAAGTTTTTTCGTATGGCTCAATATTTTTCGCTATAATCACATCCAAATTGACCACCGGATCGTTTGCTGATTTTCTAAACTCAAATTCATATAAACTTTGCAAAACAATTACTCTACCTAGATGTCGATTACTAGCCATTTAGCCCTCTTTTTTTATCGCTTTTTTGTTAGTTTTAACCTTGAGATTTGGTGTTTTCTTCTTGGTCTCAAAAGCTTTGACTGGAGAAATCTTATTTACTCTCCGAGCCAATGTCAGCCTTAAGTGGCTACGGCGAAGCCCTGTCTTGCGTGGGCTACTTTGTTTTTTAGGTTCAGGCATTTTACTCCTTTAATAATACATAATTTTTTCTATTTTATCACACTCTGCCGATAAATTCAATATATCCGCGTCAGCTTACTTACATAATTTACGTCAAATACGATAAAATTCCGGCACTAAATTTCCTTCAGCGCCCGTTTAATGGCTGGTCGATCAAACCCCACAATTCGCTGCCCATTAATCTCCGTCACAGGCACCGCGCTAATCTCTGGAAACTTAGTCGCATCCACTTCCGCATACTCCACTCCAAGCGAATCTAGCCAATCCATCAGAGCATGACAATACGCGCAAGTTGCCGTTGTATAAATCTTAATCATAAAAGAATTATATCACTTTCAGCCCATAAATTGCAACCCCCGCCGCCACCGAAACATTAAAAGATTCTTTCTGCCCCATCATCGGAATCTCCACAAACAGGTCGATTATATCATAGAGTGAATCGTCGATCCCATTAACCTCCTCGCCCAAAATCAAAACTACCTCATCTCGAATCGCCCTTCGCAAATTCGGATCGTTTAGTCTATACATCTGTTTGCTAGCAATATTATTTTCTAGCCCAATCACCTGCCACCCTTCATCTCGCCATTTTTTCAAATCAGCAAATATATCACTAGACGCATAAATATTCAGCATATCCTCCGCGCCTAGGGCTGTCTTGTGAATCTCTCTATTCAACTTTTCGCGCAAATGTGGCAAAAGTTTCGCATCATGCACTATCGGGGTATACCCAGATAACACCACCCGTTCCACTCCAAACCCTTCCGCCGTCCGCAGAATCGCCCCTACGTTATGGCAAGACCGAATATTGTGCAAAACTAATGTCATTTTCATATTCTTATAATAGAATGTATTTTACAGAAAGTCAATCAGGAGCATTCAGTAGAAGTCCACTCCGCAATCATAAATAACCCAAGTCAAAAATACCCACCAAGAAACCTTCAAAATGTGATATAATCATCCTATGAATAGATATGATCCTCTCAAAATCGAACAAAAATGGCAAAAAATCTGGGAAGAAACCGAGACTTTTAAAACCACCGAAAAGCCCGACACACCCAAAGTCTCCTTAGCCGAGATGTTCCCGTACCCTTCTGGCGCCGGTCTGCATGTAGGGCACGTACGCAATTTCACCATCGTCGATGTACTGACGCGCTTCTACATTCAACAGGGTCTCAATGTACTCCGTCCTTTTGGCTACGACACTTTCGGGCTTCCCGCCGAAAATTATGCCATCAAAACTGGCACTGCTCCCCAAGAAATCACCAAAACCAACATTGCCAATTTCCGCCGCCAAGCCAAGCGCCTCGGCTATGCTATCGACTGGTCGCGCGAAATCAACACCTCTAGCCCCGAATACTACAAGTGGACTCAGTGGTGCTTCCTCAAGCTCTACGAAAAGGGTCTAGCTTATCAAAAAGAATCCTATCAGTGGTGGTGCCCGGTCGATCAAACCGTCCTCGCCAACGAGCAAGTCGAAAATGGTAAATGTTGGCGCTGCGGTCACGAAGTCGAAAAAAAGAAAATGAAACAATGGTTCTTCAAAATTACCGCTTACGCTGACGAACTTCTCGAAGAAATCGACAACCTCGAATGGCCCGAAAAAATCAAAACCATGCAAAAAAACTGGATCGGCAAAAGCGTAGGCGCCGAAATCGATTTTTCTATCACTTCCGGTCGCAAAATCTCCGTCTTTACTACCCGTCCAGACACTATTCTTGGCGCCACTTTCTTAGTCGTTGCGCCAGAATATCCGGAATTGGAAACTTTACTTACAGATGACACCAGAGAAGCCGTTCTCGCTTACAAAGCTTCCGCTCTCAAGAAATCCGAAATCGAACGCCAAGAAAACAAAGAAAAAACCGGCGTATTCACTGGTTCCTACGCCACCAACCCTGCCACCAAAGAGCAAATCCCCATCTGGGTCGCCGACTACGTTCTCGCCGGTTACGGAACTGGCGCCATCATGGCAGTTCCTGCCATGGATGACCGCGATCACGAATTCGCCGAAAAGTTCAATTTACCAATCGTCGAAACCGAATTAATCGACCGTGACGCTTACGGCATCCCCAAAATCACCTACAAAATGCGCGATTGGCTCATTTCTCGTCAACGCTATTGGGGTTGCCCTATCCCTATAGCCTACGACAAAGACGGCAACCCCCACCCCATTCCGGAAGACCAACTCCCCGTCGTAATCCCCGAAGTCAAAGATTACAAACCGGACAATTCTGGTCATTCCGCACTCGCCAAAGCCACCGACTGGCTAAAAGTCAAAATTCCTGTCAAAGACCCAAAGACTGGCGAAACTCACCTCGAAGAAATGACCCGCGAGACTGACACCTTAGACGGTTACGCTTGCTCTTCTTGGTATCTTTGGCGCTATGCTTCCCCACACGATTCCAAACACGCTTGGGACTCCGAAGCCATCAAATATTGGGAGCCTCTGGATTACTACTGCGGCGGCGACCACGCTGTAGCACATCTCCTTTATATTCGTTTTTGGTGTAAATTCTTCGCCGACGAAGGCTATCTTCCGTTCCGCGAACCCATCAAACGTCTGCTTTACAACGGCTATATCAACGCCCCCGACGGCAAAAAAATGAGCAAAAGCAAGGGCAACGTCATCGATCCGCTCGACGTTATCGACGAAGGTTATGGCGCCGACACTCTCAGAACTTACGAAATGTTTATCGGTCCATACGATCAAGACGCCGCTTGGGACCCTCGTTCTGTTGGCGGAGTTTATCGCTTCCTAAACCGCTGTTGGACACTCTGTTTTGCCCCCGCCAAAAC
>CAVEGL010000010.1:0-11477 GCA_963615165.1 bacterium
GTGTATATCCAGCTAAACTATTCGTGCCAGCCTGGATGGTAATAATATTACTGTCCGACGACGCCCCCGGCGACAGCGATTCTATCGTAAGATCACCGCCCGCAATGGAAATATTGATTTTGGGGTTAAAAGTAAAGGCAACATCGGCAGCTTGCTGAAAAGTAAGAGCATAAGTATCTGCCGTACATATAGCGCCCATAACGATAGCCAAAACTACCGACAAAAACATCCCGCCCCTGCATGTTATACGTGTTGAGAAAAACTTGAGAAACTCGTTCATGCTTTTATTATAACATATACAATATAAAAATGGGCAAATATTTTTTACTTTTTTATTTTCAAACCCCGCCCAAAGCAAAAACACCAAAATGACAATGTTTTTCTCACAAAAATAAAATATCTGTTATAATAAAAACTATGTCCAAGAATTTAGTCATAGTAGAGAGTCCTGCCAAGGCACACACTATCGAGAAATACCTCGGTAGCAATTTTAAGGTCTTAGCCAGCGTGGGGCACATTCGCAAGGATACGAAGGTCGACAAGGCGACTTTCGATGTTACTTACGAGATCGACCCCGGCCACAAACAAATCGTCAGCGAACTCAAAAAAGAAGCTAAAAACGCCGACAAAATCTGGCTAGCCACCGACGAAGACCGCGAAGGCGAGTCAATTTCTTGGCATCTGTGCGAAGTCTTAAATCTCCCCAAAAATACCGCGCGCATCACCTTCCACGAGATCACCAAGCCCGCCCTAGAAAACGCCATCAAAAATCCTCGCACCGTCGACATGGACATGGTTGCCTCGCAACAGGCGCGCCAGACGCTAGATATGCTTGTGGGTTTCGATCTGTCTAACATCGTCCGTCGGAAAGTCCCGGGAGCGATTTCTGCTGGGCGAGTCCAGAGCCCGGCTTTGCGGCTCATCGTCGAGCGCGAAAAAAGTATCGAAAAATTCGACAGTAAATTTAGCTTCAAAATTACCGGCAAATTCAAAAAAGACGCCGAGTTCGACGCCACCTACGATGGCGCCGCCCCGGAAAATGAAGCTAGCGCCACCAAACTGCTAGAGTCCTTAAGTGCTACTAAGTTTACCGTCCTAAACGTAGACGAGTCAGAAGGCACCAAATCAAACCCCGTGCCGTTTACCACAGCCGCACTCCAGATCGAAGCAAACTCCAAGCTCGGCTTTTCTTCGCGCACTACCATGAGCGCCGCACAAGGCCTATACCAGGCCGGTCTTATTACCTATCATCGTACCGACTCGCTAAATTTGTCCGCTCAAGCCATCTCGGCAATTTCCGCTTACATTAAAAACACCTTTGGTGGCGAATATCTCAAAGTCCGCCATTTCAAAACCAAAGACGCTAGCGCCCAAGAAGCCCACGAAGCGATTCGTCCCACCGATATTTCCCGCACCATAGCCGGGCGCACCGATTACGAAAAGCGCTTATACCAGCTAATCTGGTCGCGCACCGTGGCCACCCAAATGGCCAACGCCAAAGTCGCCAAAACCACCATCAAAATCGGCGCTTCCGAGAGCGAAACTTTCACCGCCAAAGGCGAAGTAGTGATTTTCGACGGTTTTTTAAAAGTTTACGGTAAAAGCAAAGACCTAGAATTGCCCCATGTTGCGCGCGGCGATGCAGTCGAATGTATCAGCTTGACCGCCAAACAAACCTACGCCAAACCACCTGCCCGCTACACCGAAGGTTCGCTAGTCAAAAAGCTAGAAGAACTCGGCATCGGTCGCCCATCCACCTACGCCTCAATCATGACTGCCATCCAGGCGCGCGGCTACGTCTTAAAAGGCGAAAGCGAAGGCGAAGAACGCGAAGTAGTCGAACTCTCTGCCAAGAACGGCGAAGTAGTCCACGAATTAGTCCGCGAAAAATTTGGCGCAAACAAAGGCAAGCTCATCCCCACACCGATCGGCGAGCTAGTCGCAGGCTTTTTAATCGACAATTTCAAAAATATCGTAGACTACAAATTCACTGCCAACATCGAAAAAGATCTAGACCTAGTCGCAGAAGCCAAACTCGGTCGCGTACAGATGCTCAAAGATTTTTACGGACCATTTCATAACACCGTCCTCGCGAGCGAAGGCGTCGAGCGCTACAACAACGCCAGACTCCTAGGTCACGACCCTAAAACCGGCAAGCCAATCTACGCCAAAGTCGGCAAAAATGGCGGTTTCATCCAGCTCGGCGACAACGAAAAAGAAACCGGCGAAAGACCTCGCTTCGCTCCACTCCCCAAGCGCAAAACCGTCAAAACAGTCGACTTAGCTCAAGCCATCAAGCAACTCAGTCTACCTGTCTTGCCGCGAAGCCTCGGCGCCGCGCCGGATGGCACCGAGCTAATCGCCGCCAATGGTCCATTCGGCCCATATCTAAAGGCCGGCAAGTACAATATCCCCATGAAAGATTTCGATCCCTACACCGTCAGCCTAGGCGAAGCCCTACCGGTTTACCAAGCTAAGATCGACTCAATCATTGCCGACTGGGGAGAAATTATGATCATAAACGGCGCTTATGGTCCATACGTCAAGGGTCCGGGGCGACGCAATAACGTCAAAATCCCTAAAGACGTCGATTCGAAAAGCATTACCCTGTCCCAAGCCGAAGAAATGCTCAAGAACAAACCCAAAACCACGCGTCGTGGCGCCCGCGGAAAGAAAAAGACCGGCAAGACCAAATAATACCAAACTTACAAAAGTACCTATCACCGGCCATCAACTTTTGTCCGCAAAAAGCACCAAACGTTGCGTAGCATCTCCATCCCCATAACTCTCCCCTGCGCAAGTCATCAAAATCGCGTCATATCCCCAAGCCTCCTCTGCCAAAGCGCTCATGGCGTATTTTTACCCATTTAGAACCAACACCTGCGCAGAAACCTTATCAAAAACCACTTTCTCTTTCACCTGATACTTCTCCATCTCGCCTTCTCTGGACACCGTAAAGTAATCCCCCTCCTGCATCTCAGTTAACACCCCAAAAACCTTAGGCAAATTATGTCCATAATGCAACTTTTCGCCATATTGATTGACGTGCGTCTTTGCGTCTTCCGTTGTATTTTCTCCCTGTTCTAGCGCCAAAATCCGCCCGCCAATTTCAATGCTCTCCTCTGTGACTGCCGCCGCATCCGTCGCGGTCGTCAGTATCACCAACACACCGGACAGCATAAATATCATCCCGGAAATCATAGTTATCCAATAGCGTTTCATCCCAATTCTCTTAGTAACCTTTTATAACTCCATATTATCATACTTTTGTCTTTTTGTCAAGGAGAAAGAATCGGACCCCTTAACCCTACGAGGAAAGTAGACCTTTTAGTTCTCGCAGATTAATTAAATCGTTTGGTTATGCTTGCAAAATTAAACCCCGTACGTTATACTTAAGAAGGCAAAAACATGATTAGTCTGCCGCAATAATTTTTCTCAACCACCCCCTTTCCCATAGTAAGCGCGGATATTTTTCACAGACGGCAGACCATCATGCCTTTTTACCTCCCTACGCGCCCCTCAGATGAGGGGCTTTTACATGTATCTCACAAAAATCAGGCATTGTTAAATAATTTCTTGCACGGAGCGAGCGGCAAGTGTGTGAGACTTCCCAAAAAATCTTAGAAAAATCTTATTTTTATGGTGAAAATACCCAGCAGGACCCACTCCATATCTTAATCATTCAACAATACTCAAATTTCCATCAAAAACCTTGCCGAATCTTCCTCCTTCGTGATACAATAAAAAACGGAGGTAAACATGAGTAAATTCGACGAATCGTACTTAAATCTATGCGAGAAGATTCTTTTCCACGGCACCAAAATCACCACCGACCCCGCAGTTCTCGCCAAGAATCGCACTTCCACCTCTGGCAATAATATGCCCACTCACCTAGCGCAGACCATCAAACCGACCACCACCTATTCCCTTCCTCACCAAATCTTAACTTTCGACTTATCAGAAGAATTTCCAATCCTTACCACCAAATTCGTCGCCTTCAAAACCGCCGTCCTCGAAATGCTCTGGATCTACCAAGCCATGAGCAACCAAGTCTCTTGGCTCCATGAGCGCAATATCAAAATCTGGGACGAATGGAGGATCCCCGATTCCGGTATTTATGCTAACAAAGATTTCATCGAACTTTACCAACAGAAAAATCTCTCCGAATCTCCAATCGGTACCATCGGGACAGCTTATGGCTGGATTGTCAACCGTCACCAACTCACCAAAAGCCTCATCGAAACTCTCAAAACCGACCCCACCAATCGGCGTATGGTTATGAGCCTCTGGCAAAACGAATGGCTAGAAACCGCCGCGCTCCCCAGTTGCGTCTGGAATTCACAGTGGAATGTTACCGACAGAAAGCTCAACATGATGGTTACCGTACGTTCCAACGACGTCCCGCTCGGCATGCCGTTCAACATTGCACAATATGCCGTTTTATGTCATTTAATCGCGCAAACTTGCAATTTATCCCCAGGGCAATTCACCTACGTCATCAATAATGCTCACATCTATGAAAACCAAATCGACGGTATCAAAGAGCAAATCCGCCGCCGCGACGAAAAAATACAAAAAGACGGCAAACTCTTGGACGCCCCAAAGCTCTGGATCAATCCCGAAATCACCGACTTTTTCGCCTTCGACAACTCTAAAGATCTTAAAGATATCAAATTAATCAATTACGAGCATCAAGGCAAAATCGCCATGCCGGTTACGGAGTAAAATGATCAGTTTAATCGCTTGCATCGGCAAAAACCGCGAACTAGGACTAAACGGAGATTTGGTTTTCCGCTTAAAAGGCGACATGGCCTTTTTCAAGCAAACAACTTCCGGGAATCCTATTTTAATGGGCAGAAAAACCTGCCAAAGCCTCCCTCGCGCCTTGCCAAATCGCATAAATTATGTCCTTACATCACATCCCGAAACCCTTCCACCGGATTTTATCGGCGTCACAAATCTATCCGACTTTTCCAAAGTCCATCAGTCCGAAAACCTTTTCGTCATCGGAGGAGCCGAAGTCTACCGCCAAACATTGCCTTTCGCCGATGCACTATATCTGACAGAAGTAGCATCCACCGCTAAAGCCGACACCTTTTTTCCGCCCTTCGACAAATCCAACTACGTCCAAAACATCTTAAAACGAGGAGAGGAAAATGGCATAATTTTCACGATATCCAAATACATTCGTCGTTAATATTAATCAAAGGAGCAAACATGCAAGATCCAATTTTCAATCTAATCGAATCCGAAAAAACCCGTCAACGCGAAGGTTTGGAATTAATTCCGAGCGAAAATTACGTTTCCCCCGCCGTTTTAAAGGCTATGGGCTCAATTTTAACCAATAAATATTCTGAAGGCTACCCCTATTTTGACGGTATCGGTTGCGGTCGCGCCGACGATACTAAATTCGCAGAATGGGACGAAGCGCAAATCGCCACCGATATTCTCCCTAACTACCGTTATTACGGCGGACAAGAGAATATCGACCGC
This sequence comes from bacterium, assembly GCA_963615165.1. Lineage (GTDB taxonomy): Bacteria > Patescibacteriota > Saccharimonadia > Saccharimonadales > Saccharimonadaceae > Nanosyncoccus. The sequence goes on from CAVEGL010000010.1 coordinate 5,494, forward strand.
ATCGAGCGCCTCGCTATCGACCGCGCCTGTCGCCTCTTTGGCGCCGATCACGCCAACGTCCAGCCCCATTCTGGCGCCAACGCCAACGAAGCTGTCTATTACGCTTGGTGTGAACCAGGAGACAAAATCCTCGCCATGAGCCTCCCCGCCGGCGGTCACTTAACCCACGGCGCCCCCGTCACCCGCTCCGCACACACCTACGACTTCATTTCTTATGGCGTCACCGCCGATGGCGACATCGATTACGACGAGCTGGAACAAAAAGCCCTCGTCGAGCAACCCAAAATCATCCTTATCGGCTACTCCGCCTTTATGAAAATCCCCAATTTTGAACGCGTCGCCAAAATTGGCGCCCAAATCCCAGGTTGCCTCCTCATGGCGGACATGGCGCACGTCTCTGGTCTCATCGCTGGCGGCGTCCACCCCAATCCGCTCGAATTCGGCTTTCATGTTATGACTACAACCACACACAAAACTTTGCGTGGTCCGCGTGGTGGCTTGATCTTGTCCATGGGTAATGTCGCCTCGCCCCTTAAAAAGCCCGAGAAAACCCTAGAAAATATTCCCATCCTCATCGATCGTGCTGTCTTCCCCGGCACTCAAGGTGGTCCGCTAGAGCACGTCATCGCCGCCAAAGCTGTAGCATTTGGCGAAGATTTAAAGCCCGAATTCAGAGCCTACGCAGCCAAAATCGTCGAAAATGCCAAGACTCTAGCCGGCAAACTCACAGAGCTCGGCTTCGTCTTGCAAGGCAGTGGCACCGAAAATCACCTCATCCTCATCGATATGGTCAAAAGTTTCAACATCGACGGCAAAATCTACGAAAAAGCTCTCGATTTGGCGGGCCTCACCCTCAACGCCAATTCCCTCCCCACCGACAAAGGCGGCGCCTTCCGCCCTTCTGGGGTTCGCTTGGGCACTCCGGCTATTTCCACCAGAGGTCTAGGAAAGCCCGAAATGGAGCTTCTGGCCGAATATATGCACGAAGTGGCTCTTATCTGTCAAAAAGCCGAAAAAGAGGCAAATTTGCCGAATTACGAGGCAGATTTAGCCAAAATTCGCGAAAAAGTCCGCGAATTGGCTCTTAAATTTCCTGTTCCAGGCCTCTAAGGTCAAACGAACTATTCATTACCAATACCGTCAATACAATTAATCAAAGAGAGAGCATGAAAGTACGAAATACTACCGTCAACACAGTAACTGGTGGTAATGCCAAAAATAAAAGCTTACTCGCAGAAATGATTATTTGTATTATTCTTACCATTAGCGGAGTCGCATTCGGCATATATGGCATGATACAAAAATCCGACAACAAACAAGCAACAAGTGCGGGCAATTCTATTGTAGAAGAAAACAATACAAGCGCAAGCGATTCTACCACAGAAAGAAAGAATTCGATCATATCAGTAACTGCACCAAAACGCTACGGCTTAAGCTTCGAATCCCTAATGCGATCTATTAATAACAACGGCTATCATATGCAATTGGGCATACGAAAAGGAGATATCAGTATCTACGGTGTTTATACTCGCACAACCAAATGAGTCGGAAGCAATGACGTTGAGACCAACAAATCCGGTAAAGATCGCATAACAAAATGGTTTTTCTGACAAATAATGCTGACGAAGGACACAATGCGGCATCGAGCAACATTGCGTTCGTCATGAAAGACGGAACGGTCGAATATGTGCCGATAGCAGATTTTATGGAAGAAATCACAAACAATGAAAAGGCCGCCATAAAAGGAACCCTAAAAATTGACGGCTTCGTGATAGACGTTCTTGCTGCTGATATAAGGCAAAAAGGAACAGCAGGTAGCTACAGTATGACAATCTTCGTATTGCCCGACGGCTCATATATCAAATACGATACTTCTACGCTAAACTAGAAACCCGCATCGAAGCAAACAAAAAAATGTCGAGAAACTCGTCATTTTTTGGTGGAGCGTGCGGGAATCAAACCCGCGACCTCGGCAATGCGAATGCCGCGCTCTATCAGCTGAGCTAACGCCCCATAACTATATTATATCACAAAATCCCCTTTTGCGGGGGATTTTGTGATTAGTTTTGACTAAATCTAAGTACCTAAGAGCTCTATTTGCCGAGATAAGTCACCTCGACAAACTTTGCCCCAAGAATAGCCGTCCAAAAACAATTAACGCTTCGAGAACTGCTCGCGACGACGTGCTGAACGCAAACCGTATTTCTTGCGTTCCTTCTCGCGTGGATCGCGCGAAGTAAATCCAGCCTTCTTTAAGATTGGTCGAAGGTCTGGCGCCTCAATCACGAGTGCCTTAGAAATCGCAAGCTTGATGGCGTCCACTTGTCCCGCCGCACCACCACCTTTTACTAAGATAGTAATGTCATATTCTTTTTGCTTTCCAGCCAAAGCTAACGGATCTGTCACCTCTGCCATCAAAGTCTTGTTGCCTGACAAATAATCCAAAGCTGGTTTGCCATTGATAGTAATTTCACCTTTCCCCTTATAGAGACGAGCCGTAGCCGTAGCCGACTTGCGACGCCCCAAACCGTAGGTGTATTTCTTCGTTGCTACCATTATTTAATCTCCTTTGGATTTTGTGCTACATGCGCATGTTCCACGCCATCAAAAATCCTTAATCTTTTCAGACGTTCCGCCGCGAGTTTATTCTTAGGAAGCATACCTTTTACGGCTTCCATAATTACGCGCGAAGCGTTTTTCTCGATTACCTCTTCTAGCTTCAATTCCTTCAAGCCACCGGGATAACCACTATGGCGATAGTACTTCTTTTGCACCATTTTATCGCCCGTAACCTGAATGTTTTTCGCATTCAAAACTACTACATAATCACCATTATCGATGTGTGGCGTATAAGTTACTTTGGATTTACCCATCAACTTATCCGCAATCACTACCGCAAGCTTACCTAGTGGCATCGTCGAAGCATCAATCATCCACCATTCACGCTTGATTTCTGAACTTTTCTGAGAATAAGTTTTCATTATTTATCCTCCTTTTTAGCTGGCTCAGCTGCTTTTTCTACTGGCTTTTCAGCGATTTCTAGATCGATATCATCAACAAAGCTGATAGTTCCCATCTCGGCATTATCGCCGCGGCGGAAACCCGCTCGCTCGATGCTTAAATATCCCGAATCTCGCTTGATTTGTGGAGCAATTACGTCCATTAAAAGAGTCGCTGCCTCCAAATCGTTTAGTCTCGCAATCAAGAGACGACGATTAACTAGTCCTCCCTTGCGAGCCATAGTAATTAATTTTTCTGTACTACGACGGATCTCTTTAGCACGCGCAAGTGTCGTCGTAATAGATTGGTATTTTATCAGAGAACACATCAGCCCGCGCGTAAGTGCCAACCTCTGATCTGTTTCTCGACCGAATTTACGGCCTTTATATCCGTGGCGATGCATATTAAATATTTAACTCCGTTAATTTTTCTTTAACTTCATCTAATGCTTTTTGACCAAATCCTTTGAGATCCTTCAAGTCGCTCTCAGATAGCATAACGAGATCGCGAATCGTACGAATATCATTATTTACCAAAGCATTAGCGGTGCGAGCCGACAAATCCAACTCCTCAATTGGCAACATCAAGCCAGAATCATCATCTTCTTGAGTTGCGCCAGGCGCCGGCGTGCGCTCCATCTGCGTACCACCTGCAAGTGCAGTGTACTGATTAACCAAAATCGCCGCAGCCTCCTCAAAAGCTTCGCGTGGCGTAATCGTCCCATCGGTATCAATCGTCAAAGTTAGCTGTTGCAAATTAGTATCTTGACCCACACGAGTATTTTCCACCTTATAGCGTACTCGCAAAACTGGCGTAAACACTGCATCAATTGCAATCATATCGCTATGGATTCGATCTTCGCTTGCTTGATCAATTGTCAAATAACCTCTGCCAGACTCCACAATGAAATTCATTTTCAGAGTAGTCTTTGGGTCATCGATGTGACAAATAATCTGATTTAGGTTAGCTACCTCTACTTCTGCCGGCAGTTTAATGTCTCCGGCAACTACACGTTTATCGCCGTCCTTGTCGGTCTGTTCGGAACCTTTGATCTCTAGCTTCAACTCTACCGGCGCATCAGTATGACACTTAAAACGCACATTCTTAAGGTTGAGCATGATATCAACGATATCTTCACGCACACCAGGAATCGTCGTGAACTCGTGAGTTGCGCCTTCAACAGAGAAGGCAGTAATCGCGGCGCCCTTAATACTCGAAAGTAGCACTCGACGAAGCGAATTTCCCAGCGTATTGCCATAACCATAATAAAGCGGTTTCACCACAAACTCTGCGCTGTTCTCTCCCAAGTCCTTGACTTCGGCGAGTTTTGCTTCGTGAATATTTTTTGTAGTCATGTTCCTTCTCCTTAACGTGAGTAATACTCAACGATTAGTTGTTCGTTAATACCAGCTTCCGCCTCTTCACGCTTCGGAAGACCAGTAACCTCAATTTTCATTTTCTTTGCATCGACCTTCAACCACGAAAGCGGAGTCACATTGGACGCGCTAATGATGTTTGCAAGATTCTTGAAGTATTCAGATTTTTGAGATTTAGGACGCACTTCTAAAACATCACCCGGGCTCAAACGAATCGATGGAATATCGACTCTACGACCATTTAGTAGAAAATGTCCATGCGAAGCCAATTGCCTAGCTTGGCGGCGCGTCAAAGCAAACCCTGCACGATAAATCGCATTGTCCACTCTTCGCTCGAGTAACTCGAGTAATTTTTCACCCGTCAAACTTTCGGACTTTTGAGCTTCTTTCATCAATTTCGCAAATTGCTTTTCGAGCAAGCCGTAAGCACGACGTACTTTCTGCTTTTCACGAAGCTGTGTAAGATACAGACTGCCACCGCGCACACGCATATCACCATGCTCGCCGGGAATCCCAGACTTTTTCGCCATCACTTTATGCGCTTTTGGTGCTAATGCAAAACCCTCACGGCGACTTTGTTTTACAATTGGAGAATAATCACGTGCCATTACGGTTTCCTTTCACCCTTCGGTCGCACACCACCGTGTGCAATCGGAGTTACATCTGTTATACTATCAATTTTAATGCCGACAGTCGAAGCTGCTCGAATCGCCGCATCACGCCCCAAACCAATCCCTGAAACATACACGTCTACAGAGTTTAGACCATGATTTTTCTTAGCAATTTCTAACGCCTTCTCTGCTGCAATACCGGCCGCAAAAGCCGTACCCTTCTTGGAGCCACGAAAACCATTTGCGCCAGCACTCGATGCCGCCAAAACTCCACCATTTTTATCAGTCACGCTGATAATGGTATTGTTGAAAGTGGCTTGGATATGAATCGCCCCAGAAGAAACAATTCGTTTACCCTTCTTTTTTGTCTTTGGAGCCTGCTCCGCAGAAACTGTTGCTGTTGTTTTATCTTCTGCCATATTTTACTCCTAAGTTTTACTCGCTGCTTTAGGTTGTGCGCCACCGACCGCGATCGCCTTACCCTTACGTGTACGTGCATTCGTACGAGTACGCTGGCCGTTTACTGGCAATTTTGCCTTGTGACGGACACCCTTATAAGAATTGATGTCCTTCAAACGTTTGATATTATTGCTCACGAGACGCTTCAGATCACCTTCAACGTTATATTTATTAGAAATAATATCGTTGATTTTTTGTTCATCAGCCTCGGTGAGATCTTTCACCCGAGTGGTAGGCTCAATCTTAGCCTCCGCAAGGATGGCTTTGGAAGTTGTGCGACCAATTCCGTAAACATAAGTCAACGCAATCCAGACTTGCTTATCGGAAGGTATCACAACACTAGCTATTCTAGCCATATTTTTTAACCCTGCCTTTGCTTATTTTTAGGTTTTTTCTTGTTGATAACATGAAGAACACCCTTGCGGCGCACTAAAATGTCATCAGGGGAGATTTTTTTAACACTGGCACGTACCTTCATAGTGTCAAAATCCTTTCCTTTATCGTGAGCAAACCATGAGCCGTTGCCCAATTTTAATAT
>CAVEGL010000010.1:11487-13873 GCA_963615165.1 bacterium
GATCATAAGGGGTTAACTCAACCTCGACTTTGTCGCCTGGAACCAAACGGATATAATTCTTCCGCATTTTCCCGCTCATATGGGCAACAATAATATGACCATTCTCGAGTTCAACCCGAAACTGGGTATTAGGTAATGCCTCAACGACAGTACCAGTGAGTTTTATCACTTCCTTCTGACTAGCCATAAATTACTCTCTCATTTTAGCACTCTTTAATTATTTTGTAAATACTTTTTGCCAATTTTAATGTTATCAAATAACCCCTTAATCAGAGCGGGTAGCAGGCATAGAAGCTCCCAGAAATTGTGAAGAAAAATACCTAGCAGAACCCGCTTCACATTTCACTCATTTCGGCTAAGCGCCATACGCGCACACCCTCAATCAGCCTACTCCACAATCACAGCTCGCACAAACTGCCGCGAAAGGTAAGTCCTTTGCACGTCACTCCACTCACCCGTGCAAGAAATCAGAGTAATAGACTCTTTACCTGCCACTGGAGACCGTGTAGCCGTAACCATGTATTTATTAGACTCCTCTAGTGAAATCTCTACGTTTTCGACTACGGAATAGTTAAAAATCACCCCGTCTCCACGCTCCACCATTACGATGTCTCCGTCTTCCAAACTGGGTAACTCTTTAAATACGCCCCTAACATGCGGACCACCATTATGTCCATCCATTAAAAGCGTCCCGCCTTCGCCAGGCAAACTAGAATCTTTGTACCATCCCACATCGAAAATATTCGTAGGCGTAGCGAGAGCATTATTCGCATCTAGCCCAACCTCCAATATCCTTGCATTATGAACCCCCAATTTTTCAATCGTTAAGTAGCGTGGCTTATCTGCCGTTACGGTATATTTTTTAATTTCTTCTTCCGTGGGCGCAACCTCATCCAAATTTTCCGACGCGCCACTTCCCTCGTTTTGCGCCGTCCCCCGTTCACTACCTTCCTTCTCGGCATAATAAGTATATTCAAATATTGCCACTCTGGCAAAAAAACCTACCACTGTTAACAAAATCATCGCCCCAATAATTCGTCCCGCCACAGTTTTTGCGTTTTTACCCATTTTGGCTATCGTCTTTAAAATCGTCATATGTTATCATCAGCGCGCGCGAATTTACCGACCGCAAATTCTCTAGCGCCACCGTCACCACGATTAATAACCCTGTACCAGAAATCGATAATCCGATCGGAGCCCCAGTCACTACGATAAAGATATAATCCGTGATAAATGGCAACATCGCCACTACTCCCAACGCCAACGCGCCAAAGAAGTCCAATCTATTCACTACCTTGTCCAAATATTTAGCCGTAGAAATCCCAGGACGCACCCCCTCAATAAAGCCACCTTGCTTTTGTAAATTATTCGCAATCTCTTTCGTGTTAAATATAATCGATGTATAGAAATAGGTAAATAGGAATACTAACAAGAAATACATTGCAGGGTACACAAACCACTGTGCCGTTAACCCATTTGGATACAATGTTGAGAAATTACCGGCAGACGGTGCAGAGAAAATCGTTACTAACGATGCGCCGAACTCATTTCCAGAGTCCACCGCCATAATAACTTGCCCAATCAATGCCGGTAAAGACAAGAACGCCGTCGCAAAAATCACCGGAATCACGCCAGCGGCAATAATCTTGATTGGCAAAATCGACTTAATCCCGCCATAAGAGGAATTGCCATGCACTCTCTTAGCATAATTAATCGTTATAATACGCTGTCCTTCGTTTAATTTCACTAAGAAGTAAATCACGATCAGCATCGCTACCGCGAACCCTAGAACAATCCAGAAAGCCGTAGGATTTACTGGCAAATTCAACCAACCAAACAAACTCAACGAACCGTCGCTCGTATCAAAAAGCGCCGCTCCCAGCGAAGTCATCATCGAAGGCAGCTGCGAGATAATCGACGCGAAAATCAAAGTAGAAATACCATTGCCCACGCCCTGCTCCGTAATCAACTCTCCCATCCACATCAAAATCATCGAACCAGCTGTCATGGCAACAACCGAAAGAATCCAATCCCCCGCCGTCGGCACAAACTCAGCCGCCACATTAGCGGTAATAGTAGACTGATACAGAATATAAATATACGCAATCGACTGCACGATAGCAAGCGGCACTGTCAAAATACGCGTCCATTGATTGATCCTGCGGCGACCAGATTCTCCGTCATTGGACAATTCTTCGAGCGACGGAATAGCCTTCGTTAAAAGCTGCACCACAATCGAGCTCGTAATATACGGGGACAACCCTACCAGGATCACACTAAAAGAAGCCAGCCCCCCACCAGAAATCAAGTTCAAGAAATTAGAAAAATCAGACTTCTCCATCAAATTCGAAACTGCCTCTTTAAAAGTAGCAGCATCACCCATTGG
>CAVEGL010000011.1:0-12365 GCA_963615165.1 bacterium
TGAATATGCATTTTACAACTAATTGGAATGGCTGGATTTTTGAGGTTGAGATGCAGAACGCTGTTTTCACTCGTGCGTGGCGTGTTGTCGGGGGCGCGAGATCGGTGTTGCTTGGAATGCGAAATGTGTTGTTTTGGACGAGGAATGTGTTGTTTGAACATAAAATGCGTTGTTTGGACGCTAAATATATTGTTTTGGGGGTGGAAAATTAGGCGATAATGCTAAAAGAATGATATAATATAAAATATGAAAAAGCGTGGGCGGATTAAATTTCGGGCGGTTAAAACTTGGCAGTTGGCGGTGATTTTGATTCCGCTATTGTTTTTGGATGCGACGCTACTGAGAATTGATCATATAAAAATGACGGAATTGCGCGAAGCAGTTTTGCAGGCGGACGAGAAGGGAGACGAGGCGGAGATTGAGCAAAGTTTGGTGGATTTGCAGGAATTTGTGTTTAATAACATTGTGATAAACGTGATCGATGATAATGGAGCGGAGCGGGTGATTTTTGGGACGGGACCGTTTTATTTGGAGCAGCAATATTTGCGAGATGCAAATGCGGCGCTTCAGCTGGCGGAGCAAGAATCGAGCGATAGTAATCCGAATGGCAATGTTTATGCTAAAGCGGCGGAGGTGTGCAAGCCGCAAGCGATTGCTAATGGTTGGGCTTGGAATAGTTCGGGTTATATCGAGTGCATGACGGGAGAGATTGCAAAATATCCGTCGGCAGATGAAATTGCGGACGATTTGAGTGCCGAATTGCCTTCGACGGAGTTGTATCGCAAAAATTATGCTTCGCCGGTGTGGGTGCCAACCTTGAGCGGGTTGATGATTTTGGTGACAATGGTGATAATCGCTGTAATTTTTATCAGGTTTTTGGTGTGGGGATTTTTGCGAATTTCTCTGTTATTTATGTGATTTTAGAGAAAAACAGTGAAAAAGTCTTGACAATTGCCTTTTGGGGTCATAAGATAAGAGTGTATATTAATTTAAGGAGGAAGCTTAAAAATGGCTTACGAACATACTAACGGTAAGGGAATAAAATATTATTTACACAAATCGGAAGTAACTTTGCGTGGTGGCAAGCCACAGACTATTTATTTCTTTACTAAGAATGCAGAGGGTGGTAAGGGTGAACCATGCGACCTTCCAGATGACCGGATGGTTTGCGAAAATCCTCGCAATGGGTTTTTAACATTGAAGAAAAAGGCTTAATTTAAGTTTGATTGATAAAATGGGCGCTGTGTTTTGAGTGCCCATTTTTGTAGACTAAAATTTGGCGGATTTGCGATTAAGTTATGAATTGCTCGCTTAGTGAGTTTATGTGTATATTCAAAATGACCGTTCTCCAAATGAGCCCTCTATTAGTAGGTTCCTTTTGTTCGGTTTTGTAATCAGTACTAATTTAATTAAAAGGAGAACGTATGAACAACAGAAACTGTCATAATTGTCATTATGTCGCAAATATAATGAAAAACGGGGCCACTTTATTTGGTTGGTAAAGATATAAATGCAAAATATGCGGATCGTCACGAACCAATAAATCTAAATCAAAAATAATCTTAGTAAAGTACTCCTTAAGCGAGAAAAACATTCACAACAAAATGTAACCTTATGAACCGCTAGAAATTACCCCAATTCAGCTAACATAACAATCATAGATGTAGCCTATTTTTGGCGTAAATGTGGGCGTATTGACTCGTAGTCTTTGTAACAGCCGGGAGTTCTATACTCTAAACCTAAGCGTACGCGATGGTAATTATAAAATGAGGAAAAGTATTTTGTATCTAAAGTTTTTAGAGATTTTATAGTTTTTCTTCTTGATTTTTTCTATGCATTTATCTGTACTATATGATATAGGTAGGTTCATTTTGAGCGCAGAGTCTATCTTTTTTGATGGCGGGCGTTTTTAGTAAATTATATTAAAACGTCTGGGGTGGGTTTGTCGCTTTTCTCTTGGAAAATAGGATTTCTGGGGTGTTGTCCGTTTAGTGTTAATACTAGTTAGAATCTGAAAAATTGGGGAAATTAGAGCCAATCTTCCATTCGTGCGATTACATGTTCGACGGTTTCGGGTAGTTGGCTTTTTTCCTCGGGTGTGAATTTGGATAAAACGAAGTCTACGTCGCCGATCTTGGTTCTCAGGGCGTCGTTTCCGGTGCCGACTCGCAGGCGGGCGAAATTTTTAGTTTTTAGCTCTGCGATGGTGGATTTTAGACCATTATTGCCGCCGGCTGAGCCGCTGGCGCGGTATCGGAAAGTGCCGAAATCTAGGTTGAAATCGTCGCAAATGACTAAAATATCCGATAAATCAAGTTTGTAGTATCCGGCGTATGCGCTAATGGCTTTACCGCTATCGTTGTAGAAATCTTGGGGTTTGATAAAAATGACGTCTGCGGTGCGACCCCAGATTGCGCCGAGGCGCGGTTTGGCTTCCCAGTTGAGTTGGTGAGTTTCGAAATAGTAATCTAGCACCAAAAAGCCAGTGTTGTGCCGTGTGAAATGATATTGATTGCCTGGATTGCCGAGACCTGCGATTAGCTTCATTGCTTCCTCTTGTCATTTCTGTAAGAAAACATAATCGGTGTGCCGACGAAGGGGTATTTTTCGCGAATTTTACGCTCTAAGAAGCGTTTCCAAGACCAGTGTAGGAGTTCTAGATCGTGTCCGTGTACGACGAACCATGGCGGACAGGTGTCGGTCTGGACGATGTATTTGGGCTTGGGACGGGTGTTTTTGAGGCCGGCGGGGGTGTGGGCGATGATGGCTTCGCCGAGGATTTTGTTTAGTTCGGAGGTTTTGACTTCGAGGTGACGATTTGCGTCGATTTGTAGAGCCAGCTCGAATAATTGAGTGACATTTTCGCCAGTTTTGGAGCTGGTGAAAAGCGCGGGCGCATAGGGGAGAAAATTAAAATCTTTTTCGAGCGCGTCAAGCAAAAAATCGGCGGCAGTGCGGTTTTGGACGTTTTCTTCGCCGAAGAAGTTGGTTGGGGTAGATTCTGCGAGCAGGTCTGATTTGGTGACGACCATAAAGATGCCCTTGCCGGCTTTGATGATTTGCCCGGCTAGGGCCTGGTCTAGCTTGGAGTGTGGCTCGGTGGCGTCGATTAAGAGAGCACAGATGTCGGCTTCTTCGATGGCGGCGAGGGTGCGAATGGCGGAGAATTTCTCGATGCCGACTTCTCTTTTGCCCGGCTTTCTTAGACCAGCGGTGTCTAGAATTTCGAGATTTTGGCCTTTGTAGCGGATTTGTACTCTGTTAATGTCGCGCGTGGTGCCTTGTTTGGAGCTGACTACGGCTTGCTGTTTCTTAGCGAGGGTGTTGAAAAGGCTGGATTTGCCTACGTTGGGGCGGCCGATAAGGGCGATTTTGAGCCGGTTTTCGGTAATTTTCTGGGCGCTACCTTTGGGCAGGGCGGCTTTGAGTTGACTAATACCTTGTCCAGTGGTTGCGGAAACGTAAAAAATGTTTTTCGGTGCGATGCCTAACGCTCTAAACTCTGTGATGGGTAGAGAATCGCCGAGGTCGGCTTTGTTGAGTACCAGATAGACGGGCTTTTGGGACCGTAAGGCGGATTTGGCGATGCGGGCGTCTTTTTGATCGAAATATTTGGCGGAGTCTAACGTTACTAGGATGATGTCTGCTACCTCTATAGCGTCGGCGATTTGGTCTTGGATGGAGGCTTCGAAATCATCTGACGGGTCCTTTAAGCCGGCGGTGTCGATCAGAATGAATTGATTATCGATAGTCGCGACGACGTTGTCACGCGTGGTGCCTTCTTCTCTGGCGACGATGGCGATATTTTTGTGCGCCATGCGATTCAAGATGCTAGATTTTCCAGCATTTGTTTGACCGATCAGAGCTACTATAGGCAATTTGTTCATGGTGATATTATAGCAAAAATGGTGTTTTTTGGCAATTGTGGGGGCATTATTGGATTGAGGTGTGTTAGGACACTAAAAATCGATTTATTATGGCATAATATTTCGCTCCTGCATGCTGAGTAGTTTTTTTCTCTATTCTTCATGTGCCCTCTCGCTCTAACATGCAAAACCCCATTCCCTCACGGGTGGGTTTTTGTTTATATGGCTGCACGATTATACGAAAAAACCCAGATGGGTGGACTACTGGGTTTCTCCGATAAAATAAATAAGAGAGAACAATACTATGAATAACATAGATTGCCGACTCGATAACGGGTCATTATTATTATATCATATCACACCACGATTTGCCAATTAAATAAGCGTGGTATGATGAAAATGTAATGCCGGAAAAAGATTTCAAACAGAAATTCCGGAAAGAGTTGAAAAAGAGAGTCAAGCCTGTAGCGATTTTGCAATATAAGCAGGACGCTACTACAGTTAAGGGCTTTCCCGGATACCATTGTCATACTTGAGAGCATTACGGTTTTTATTGAGTATAAGAAGCCTAAGAGAGCGAAGTTCCAAAAGGGACAGAAATTGTGGCAGGAGAAATGTAAGAATCGTTACATCGGGGCTTGGGGTGATAATGCTCAAGTTTTAACATTATTTTGACGGTTGGTAAAGTTTAAGGGGTTTAGTATTGACAAAAGAGCTTATGTGTGCTATAATCGATTTAGGACCCAATAGGGAGTTTTATGGATAGATTAAAGATACAAGTAAAAAATAGTTTGCGGGGGGTGGTTTTTGGCTGGTTTTTGATACTATTGGGATTGCTTGGGGGGATGGTGCCGTTAGTTTGGGGAGATGAAGCTAGCGCGATAGGACAAAATGAGAGTACTAGTACAGGGGTAACGGAGAATGAGAGCGCGGATGAGAATAGTACCGAAGAAAAAAATGAGACCGACGGGAATGGTTGTGAGGATGCTTTGGGTGGATTGGCTTGGATTGTGTGCCCGACGACGGACGGGGTGGCGGAGGGGGTGGATGCATTGTATGGGTGGATTGAGAAGTTTTTGACGATAAATCCGATCGAGATGAAGGACGGGGCGCCGATTTATGAGATTTGGAAATATTGTTTGAGCGTATCGAATATTGTGTTCGTGATTTTCTTATTGGTGGTGATTTATTCGCAGATTACGGGGTTGGGAATTTCGAATTACGGGATAAAGCGGGCGTTACCGAAGTTGATTGTAGTGGCGGTTTTTGTGAATTTGAGCTTTTTAATCTGTTCGCTGGCGGTGGAAGTGTCGAATGTGATGGGGCATGGTTTGACGGGGCTGTTTGATGCGGTAGCGGAGTCGGCGGCGGAAAATATAGATGTAGATGAGGAAAGCCTTCAGCAACAGGTGATTACGGCGGGTGCGGCGACGATTTTCCCGGCGATTTTGACTGGGGCGGTGGCGATAGAAACGGGGGCTGTGTGGCTGTTGATTCCGGTGGTTTTGGGGGCGGCGGTGTCGGTGCTGGTGGGGTTCTTTACGATTGCCTTGCGTCAAGCGGTGGTGATCATATTGGTGATGGTGGCGCCGATTGCGATGATAGCGCAGATTTTACCAAATACGGAGCAGTGGTTTAGGCGATGGAAGCAGTATTTTGTGCAGATGTTGGTGTTTTATCCGATGTTTAGTTTGCTGTTTGGGGCGTCGAACGTGGCGGGGTTTGCGATTATGATGAGTGGAGATAGTGTTTTTTGGATTTTGTTGGGGTTGGCGGTGCAAATTTTCCCGTTGATTATGGCGGTAAAAATGATGAAGATGTCTGGGACGTTTATGGGAACGGTGGGGGCGAAATTGCATGGGTTGGCGGCGCGGCCTTTGGCGTATAATCGGGCTTGGGCGGGGTCGCATCGTATGAATAGGACTGCGAATTTTGTAAAAAATAACAGGATGCCTTCGGCGAAGTTGATAAATTTTATGGAAAAGCGAAAGAGATTGCGTGGAATAGATACGGATAATGCGATGCATGTGATTGGCGGGCGAGCGATGACTTATGCGCAGAAGACTATTGGTAGTGGAATAGAGATTGGGGATGGGACGAGTAGGAAGAAGTCTAATCGCTATACGCGGACGGCTAAGGCGGCGAAGAATCATGACATGATTGCGGGGAATGCGATGGCGAATACGGCGCATGCTTTGGGGAATTATAATTCGTATTATAAGGGGAGAAAAAAGGATAAGGCTCTGGGTAACCAAGGGGCGGCGGCGTTCTTGGACTATGGGCGAGCTCGATATGTGGCGGAAATTGATGACGAGAACGACACGAAGTTCTTGGTGGATACGTATTGGAAGGCGAACGAGCTGAATGCGGATGGAACTCCGAAGGACGAGGTGGCTTATGCGCGATTTATTAGATCGGTGGCGGGGGCGGATGGCGTGGAGCGAACGCTAGGTAAGATTAGACGGCAACAGGTGATGGTGGAGTCGAAGCAGAGAGCGGAGGCGGCTGGTTTGCTTGATAAATATGGATATAACGCGTACAATAAGAAAGAGTTAAGAAATTGGATAAAGGGTTATTTGACGGATGACGATGGTTGGGCGGTAGATGAAAATGGGGAGAAGTTGAGGGACGATGATGGGAATCGGCTCGAAATTACGAAGGGCGATATTTTGACGCGAGCGCCGGAGAAGTTGGTGCTTTATGACAAGCGAGATGAGCTTGGACTGTATTGTGATTTGAGGGATCAGCATGGTAATATAGTGACACGATTGCACCGAGGTAAGGATGCGAATGGCGTCTCTCATGATAATATAGCGTTTATTAAGGAGGTGTTGGCGAATTATGACATTCCGATTGGCGATGCGGTTAATGATGTCTACAATATACTATCTGGGATTAAAGTGGGAGATATTGTGACGCCACAGGGGCGAAATGAGATCGGTTTGGCGGCGTATAGTACGACTATACGAAAAGCCATGAGTAGTTATAAGGATAATGCGGCTTGGGCGGGGGCGATGTTTAACTCGATGGTGGGGAATAGGCAGATTAAGAATGCGGCGCAACATGCGCTTGCGGTATGTGATAGCTTAAAGAAGACGGGTAGGCCCGGTTCGTTTAATACGCAAAATCCGGCTTCGTTGGAGTTTTTGAACACACTATTGAATCCTAAGAACTGGGATAAAATCTTTACGGAAGAGGCGCTTGAGGGGGCGGTGAATATCAATAACGAGGAGATTGGGGGTGAGGATTGGGAATATGAAAATGGCGTATTGATGCGGGAACCAAATGGCGAGATTAAACATACATCTGTGGAAAACCCGACTTATGAGCAAAAGATGAATACAATTAAGCGAAAATATTTGTTCCCGGTGTTGTCGATGATGATAGCTTCTGCGGATCGATTGGGTACGAGTAATACGGCAGATAGGCAGAAACCGAAGACGGCGAATGCTATGGCGGATATGCTAGATATGATAGAAAAAGAATATGTGGATAATCCGGTAATGAAGGCGCAATTTGACCCGTTGCTGGTGAGGCAAGATTTGCGGAATCAGGCGATGGAGTTTAAGTCGCGCAAATATGACAAGGATGGAAATTTGCTGTATGCAAGGCAGAGGAATGGAAACTCTGGTGCTGCGGCGCGCACGACGTCGCAATCTAATTCGATGTTGCTTCAGTTGGAGGATGCATATAATCGGGCGATGAATGCGGATATCCTGAGATCTGATTTGGCGGCGATGTTGGCGAGTCGCGAGGATTATCAGCGTGCTTTGCAACGGTTCGAGGAACTCTGTGCGCTACAACCAGAGGCGACGATGGGGGAGATGCGGGGGTGGTTTGAAGAGTTGGCTATTTTGACGAATTATGATTAGGGGGGTGTGAGTTTTTGGACGAAGGCGAATTATTTTTTGTCCAATTAAGTAAGTTTGGACTTTTCGAAGATTGAAGGCTGTTATTCGGTAAAATTTTCCGCGCAATTCAAGAAGAATTATGAACTAACGATAAAACAGGGATACAAGATTGAGGGGTTGCAATGAGTTATCGTGACGCTTGTGCTTGGGCAAAGTTTGCCGATACGAAATAGAGATCATGCATTGGACGGAGGCTATGCCAGTTATCAGGAGTGTCGTATTGAGTCAGATTGGTTTTTGATTTATCGGGTTTACGGAGAAGATTTAGAGCTTTTGTTTTTCCGGACTGGGGCGCATGGGGATCTTTTTTGAAGTGGTTGGCTAGCGACTATTGATTGCCGCTAGCCATTATGCGTATTTGAAATGGTTTTGGTATGGCGGAGGTTGTGTTATAATAGTAGTATATGTCGGAATATAAAGTACCACAAGATGTTGAAGCGGACGATAAGTTGATTGGACCGTTTAGTTTTCGGCAGTTTGCTTATCTTATGGTTGCGGGGGGATTGGTGGCGCTGGCAGTGGCACTGTTTCAGCTTTTTCCTTTGCTAGCTATAATCCCGGTGCCTTTTGTGTTGTTCTTTTTGGCGTTGGCTTTGCCGCTGAAAAAAGATCAGCCGATGGAGACTTATCTGGCGGCACTGGTGTCTTATTATTTGAAGCCGCGGAATCGAGTGTGGATGTCTGGGCAACGTGAAACGACAATCTTGATAACGGCGCCGAAGGTGGTAGAGGTGAGTCGAACGCGAGAGATAACGAGTGAAGAGGCGACGCACCGCTTGTCGTTTTTGGCTGATATTGTGGATACGGGCGGATATGCAATTAAGGGGATGAATGGTAGCCCAATGAAGGATGATTTGTATGCGGAGGCGAGTACAGCGACGGATATTTTTGAGCCTGAGTATTCGGGTGGGTTGGACAAACAGATTCGGAATACGGAAAATTCCCAACACGCTGCGGTGATGCAAGAGATGCAACAAGCGATTGCACGGACGGAGAGGTTTGACGGGGTGGATATGACGATTCGAAGAAATGAAACAGAGGTGATATCGAATATGGCGGAAAAAATGAGTGTGATGGGGGAGTCTAGCATTGCGGCGAAACCGAATGTTACGGGGGTAAATATAATGACGGGGTCAAGTGTGACGGGGGTAAATGTGGCGATAAAGCCGAATGCGAGACCTGTGGAAAACTTGGTGGAGAAGCCTGTGGAAAAGGTTGTGGAAAAGTCTGGGTGGAATTCTGCGGAGAAAATTAGCCAAAATCAGCCAGAAGACGTGAAAAAGGCGCCAAAAAATAGTATAATAGAGTTAGCGAATAATCCAGATTACTCAGTCGCGACGATTGCTAAAGAAGCTAAACGCATTAACGGAAAGGATGAGGGCGAGGTGTTTATCTCGTTGCATTAAATAAAAATGGAACCACAGTATAATAGCCAAATGATGAATGAAAATATCCCCAATCAGATGATGGGGGCGCAGCAGATGAATGGTCAGCAGATGGCTGGAGCGCAGCAGGCGATGGGGGCGCAATCAGCGATGGGGCAAGTGAGCGGGGCGTCGGCGCGGACAGATAATCCGATTTCAACACAAGCGACGCTTTTGATTTCGGAGTTGCGGGATAATATGGTGATCATGAAAGACGGGTCGTTTCGGGCGGTTGTGGCTTGCAAGTCGATTAATTTTGATTTGATGTCGAGCGTGGAGCGAGAATCGGTGGAATATGCTTATCAGAATTTTTTGAATTCTTTGAAATTTACGACACAGATTATGATTCGTTCGCAACGGGTGGATATCGGACCGTATATCGAGCGGCTTGGGGAAATTCGGCGGAATAATGACAATATGCTTTTGGGGGTTTTGATGGACGATTATATTAATTTTATTGATGAATTGTCGAGAGAAGCGAATATTATGGATAAATCGTTTTTCATTGTGGTGCCGTATTATCCGTTTGCGGATATGGAGAAGGCGCTGGAGCAGACGAAAAATTTCTTTAAAACTTTTGCGAAGACGAAAACTCCAGAGGTAACGCGAATTGATCGGGCGACTTATGATAAGGCGGTTACGGAGCTGTCGAATAGAGTGGATGCGGTGATTTCGGGGCTGTTTCAGATGGGGGTGCATTCGGTGAGATTAAATACGCGGGAGTTAGCGGAGCTTTATTATAACTTCAATAATCCAGATACTGCGGTGCGGGAGCCGTTGGTGGATTTTTCGAAACTCGCGACGATGTATGTAAAAAAGGCGGAGCCCGGGACGGCGCCAAATAATGGAGGAATGATGTAATGGCAAAGAAGAAACAACTTTCGGCGGCGGAGATTGCGGCGCAAGCGGAGGCGCGAGAAGCGGCGGAAATCCAGAGAGCTTTTGAGCAGGGGACGAATACTTTGAGGGACTTGATTAGTCCGAGTGCGATTGAGATTCATTCGGATTATTTTCGGTTGGGGAATAAGTATGGGCGGACGCTTTATGTCTATGGTTATCCGCGATCGATTTATACGGGTTGGCTTTCGCCGATTATCAATATTGACGAGGTGATGGATGTGTCGATGTATATTTATCCGGTAGAGTCGGCGGTGGTAATGAAGAATTTGAAGACGAAAGTGACACAGCTTGAGGCTTCGATGAATTTAAATGCGGAAAAAGGGCGGGTGCGCGATCCGGAACTTGAAGCGGCGATTACAGATGCGGAAGAATTGCGGGACCAGTTACAGGTGGGGGCGGAGAAGTTTTTCCGGTTTGGGCTGTATATTACGCTTTGGGCGGATTCTTTGGATGAGTTGAAGTTTGTACAGCAGAAAATTGAGACGATTTTTGGGCAGCAGATGGTGTTTTCGAAGGTGGCGAATTCACAGCAAGAACAGGGGATGAATTCGATTATGCCGCAATGTACGGATCAGTTGCAAATTCGGCGGAATATGAATACGGGGGCGATTTCGACTTCATTTCCGTTTACTTCGGCGGATTTGACGCAAGATAAGGGGATTTTGTATGGTATAAATATGCACAATAACGGGCTGGTGATTTTTGATCGGTTTAGTTTGGAAAATGCCAATATGGTGGTGTTTGCGAAGTCTGGAGCGGGGAAATCTTTTACGGTGAAACTGGAAGCGCTGCGATCGATGATGATTGGGGCGGAGGTGATTATTATTGACCCAGAAAATGAATATCAGAAGTTGTGCGATGCGGTTGGCGGGTCTTATGTGCGGTTGTCTTTGAATTCGGATGTGCGAATTAATCCGTTTGACTTGCCGAAAGTAGTGGACGCGGAAGATGCGGGGGACGCTTTGCGAGCTAATTTAGTGACGTTGCATGGGTTGTTTCGGATTATGCTGGGTGGAAATCAGGTGTCAGCGGGTGGACAGGTGGTGCCGGCTTTGACGGCGGCGGAAGAAGCGGATCTGGACCAGGCTTTGATTGATACTTATGCGCGAGCGGGGATCACTTCGGATCCGTTGACGCACCAATCGACGCCACCGACGATTATGAATTTGTACGATACGCTTTTGCATATGGGCGGATCAGGGCCGCAGTTGGCGCAGCGTTTGCGGAAATATACGTCGGGGACTTTTGCGGGAATTTTCTCGCAGCAGTCGAATATCGATATCAATAATCAGATGGTAGTGTTTAATATTCGGGACCTTGAGGAGGAACTGAGACCGGTGGCGATGTATATTGTGCTGTCGCACATTTGGAATATCGTGCGGGCAAGTCAGAAGAAGCGGCTTTTGATTGTGGATGAGGCTTGGCAACTGATGCAGTTTGACGATTCGGCGAATTTCTTGTTTAGTTTGGCGAAGCGGGCGCGGAAATATTATTTGGGCTTGACGACGATCACTCAGGACGTGGAAGATTTTATGAGTACGAAGATGGGGCGGGCGATTGTGGCGAACTCGTCGATGCAGCTGCTTTTGAAGCAGTCGCCTTCGGCGGTGGATGTTTTATCAGATGTGTTTAAGCTGACAGAGGAAGAAAAGCGGCGGTTGGCGAGCTTTCCGGTGGGACAAGGGCTGTTCTTTGCGGGACAGAATCATGTGCATATTCAGATTTTGGCTTCAGAGATGGAGGAGGGTTTGATTACGACTAATCCGGTGGGGCGGAGGTAGGAGGATAGAATAGGCGTTGGCTTTTGCGTCGGTAGTTTTGGCGGGTGAGTTGGTTTTTTGGGGGCTTGTTGGGGGGATTTGCTTGTAGGGTTTTGGCGAGGGGCTTTTAGATGGAGTTTTAAGTAGGAATCAGATGAAAAAATATATGTTTTTAAAAATAGATATATATTTTGTGATTAAGAAGCGGGAAAGCGCTGTTGTCTAAGTTGGTAATAAGTCGACAGAATAAACATGGTCATAAAAAAGAACTATCGTTGGGAACTTGCTCGGTTTTTTGGGAAGAGGAGGAGCTTTGGCTTGACAAAATAGCTTGAGTGTGATAGAATAGAGGATAAGCATCGTGAGTTCGCGTAGAGGGGCACTTGGGGCTTGCGGGGTTAGGGGAGTACGTTAAATTACCTTTTTGCGAATTGTGCGACTCGTCCTGCTTATTCTTGTGGGCGGAACGAGTTGCAGAATATGTTGTGGCTTGTATTTTAGAGC
>CAVEGL010000012.1:0-12235 GCA_963615165.1 bacterium
ACCAGGTTTGAACTGGTGACCTTCGCCTTACCATGGCGACGCTCTACCAACTGAGTTAAGACGGCAAATTAAATTGTTAAATTTTGCAACTTTTCTCAGCGTGTTTCACTATCAGAGGTAAGACCGGAGTCTTGCCATCAAAATAGGTAGGCCCTATACTTATATCAATATCATTTAATAAAAGGAGAACCTACCTATGTCATATTGTACAGGTAAACATATAGAAAAATCAAGAGGAAAAGCTATGAAAATGTTGGTCATAGAGAAAAAACCGGTAGGAGTAGTAGCAGATCGCTTTGGTGTAAATAGAAGTACTATTTGGAGATGGTATCAGAAATGGTTAACTCAGAATAACCATATAGAACCGGAAAACCCTGTGAGACGTAAATATTTGGGCGTCTCGGCTTATAAATATGATTTATGTAAGTGGAATATCCCTTCACTTCCCGCTACGCCAAAACACCCTCATACACTCTCAGAAGACCTTATCCAACTTGTTTTAGATATAAGAGACCAATTAAAACATTGCGCTGAGGTAGTCCGGTATCATATCAACTCAGTTTTATGTATTAAAATAAGTCTTTCTAGTGTACGTAGAATTCTCAAACGCTACGGCAAAATGAGAGAGCCTAAATACCATAAAAATAGGCGGTATAAGGGGATCCCCAGACCACAAGTCTTGCCCCCAGGTGATTTGGTGGAGATTGACACAAATCATCTTTTTAATCCAATTAGTAAACAAAAACGATACATCTATACGGTAATAGACCTATATACCAGAATGGCTTATGCTAGGGTCTATAAAGAATTAAAACCGAGTAATTCGTTAAATACAGTACTGGAAGCAGAACAATACTTTGGCTTTAACTTTAAAATGGTACAAAGTGACAACGGATTAGAATTTGCAAGATATTTTGAAACTAAATTAGAGAATAAGGGTATTAAAATTCGCCACACAAGACTAGGCAGACCAAATGATAATGCTCATATAGAAAGATTTAATCGTACTATCCAGGAAGAATGTACTGGTAATTATTATTTAGAGAGTGAACCATTAAAAACAATGGATGATAAAATCCTTTCATATATTGACTACTGCAACTATCATCGTGTACACTTAAGTATAAGTTATAGAACCCCTGCCGAAATGTTGCATAGGTTGTGAAAGTTGTATGAAATCTAGCTGAAAACGTCTCTTACACATGTCGATACGTAATTTCGAATGAAAAAACTTAAAAATAAACCTACCTTAAAACACGAAGTCAGCCCAACTGACTGGGATATGCCAAAAACCGAAGATATTGATTTTGATACTCCGTTCATTTGGCTTGATGATGCTGTTTTCAAATATGAGCAAAATAAATTGAGAAAATAGAGTCAAAAATAATGGCAAAGATGGAAGAATTACCAGAATTGCAAAGCTATGCAATGACGGCGCTTATGAATATGAAAATGGAGAGTGGGTATCAATGCCAGAATCTATCTGTGCATTAAACTACGAACTCTGCAAAATGCGCGAAGAAATGGGTATTACGCGCGAAATGCTAGTCTCTAAGGCAAAAACAAATCCAAAGCAGAAATCGAAAAAGATCAAGCACGTTCATGTACGAGAATTAGATTATTCTAACCAGAGCGTATTTAGGTCGAATGACAAAAACACATGGGAGTATAAAAAATAATGTCGAATATTTATCTAGATATCGATGGCGTTATTAAAGGTTGCGCATCTCCAAAGGAAGATATCGAGGATTTTTTGAACTATTGTCTTGCCAAATATCCTAATTCTATTTATTGGCTTACGACTCATTATAATCATGGTATTAATCGTGCGCCAAAAGCCTTACATGGCGTGTTATCACAAGAATTAGTAAATAAGCCGGCTGATGCCGTAAAGCCTACCGAGTGGGAGGTCTTAAAAATTGACGCGATAGATAAGGATCAGGACTTTGTCCGGTTCGACGATAATCTATCTGAAAGTGAAAAATGCGTGCTAAACGCATATTTTGTTACGGATGGTTTCTTCCGAATGGATCCAAAAATCCAGAAATGGCAAAGAAAGCTCTCGAATATCTGCGAAGCCTAGAGTAATGTCTTCCCTTTGAAAATGTGTATGGTATAATAAATACATATATTAGTTAATTGCGACAAGTCAAAACCTTGTCGTTTTTTATTGCTAATCACATATCCGATGGGCGTAAAACAGAGGAATAATATGCAAGATTCAGATTCTACGCCTCAAAATATAGATGAGGGCAAAGACCAAGAAACTACTTCGTTTAGCCAAGATATACCAAAGAAAATATCTCACCAGAAAGTGGGGTATTTTCTTTGGTGCACCTGACTAGACTCGAACTAGCACAGCCTTGCGGCCACTACCACCTCAAGGTAGCGTGTATACCAATTTCACCACAGGTGCATAGATTTATTGTATCATAGAATTTGTTTTTTGAAAAGATTAAGTAGTGGGGAATGGTGGGACCGAATAAAGTAGCAGGGGGCGGTGGGGACTAAAGTAAATAGCAGGGAGTAGTGGAAGAGTGAGTGGTGGGGACAATTCTACTCCGGTAGCGACAGCGGATGCCATTCTTTTTGATTCCGGCAATTATTTAATAACACTAAATCTGCCCATTTTTTTCTTTTTGTGCTATAATGGTTATAAATAAGGAGGTAGATAATAATGAAACTACAAAAAATAAGAAAGTTGACTTTGGCTTTTGTATTTTTGACTGGTTTCGCGCTTGGTTGTCATCATGCAGTTTTTGCGGAGAGCGAAGAGTCTTCCGGTGAATCCAGCACAGCAAACGTTCTATCTGGCACGAATATTAGCATTTCGCCAGTTAGTGAGACTATTCGGCTTTATTCGAATTCCGTTTATGACAGGACTTTCACAGTTGCCAATAACGGCGATAACGACATGGAGGTAGAGGTTTACGCTTCGCCGTATGCGTATACATATTCAGAGGAACAGGATGCATATCAACTTGGATTCAGTCACGAGAATAGTTTCACTCAGATTGTGCGGTGGATTTCTTTTCAGGATTTGGGCGGAAGTTATGTCGAGAATCCGCATTTCACAATTGCGCCTGGAAGCAAACTAGAGATTCCTTATCGCATCTCAACTCCAGACAACATCCCAGCCGGCGGGCAGTATGCGGTGATTTTTGTGCATACTATCTCGGGACCCGACACTGCCCATTCTAATGGCGTTGTAACAGAGGCGGCGCCCGGTATTATTGTTTATGGTCGTTCAATGGAGGGGGAAATAAATAGCACGATTGAGATTTCTGATCTAAAAATTGGCAAATTGGATACTCAAAAAGACGAGTCGAGCGACTCTATCAAATCTGGGTACACCGCTAGTGCAAAGGTGAAAAATATCGGAAATATCGACATTACCGCTTCCGGCTCTTTGGTTGTTTCGTCAATTTTTGGCAAAAAGATTTATGAAACGAACGGCTCCGGCAATAGCATCATATCCGTCATCCCGGAATCGGAGCGCGACATAACTGATACTTGGAGCAAATTGCCAAATTTTGGCATCTACAAAGCGACTTGGACTGTTACGGCAGGGGAGAATACACAATCGATCTCTCGGCTAATCTTTATAAATTTTGCGCCCGTGGTAATTATAGGAATTTTAGTATTGACGGCTGTTATTTTCTGGATTATAATAAGGGCAAGAAAACGCAAAGAACGCCGTTCTAGATTTGCAATGTAGTTCGACATATTCGTTGCGAGCGAACGTCTTTGTCGAACAAAAAACAAACATTAAAATAAGTGAGCGTAGAGTATGAAAAAAACAAAAAAGAAAGTTTTAGGGATTCTGGGACTGTCAATCTTGATAGCTATGACGGTTTTTGCGGCAATGATGCCGGATTCAAATGCCAATGCAATCTCTAGTGCAACAGATACGATAGAGGTGGTTAACGACAAGCCGGACATTAAACCGGTTCCGGCACCGACGCCCAAAGACGATGACACTTCCAACACAAAAACAAACGAAAGTTCTACTTCGACGGGCAGGACTACATCCGCCTATTCGGGTAGCAACGCAGAATCCGCCAATACGACTACGGAGGATACGGAATTGATAGAAGTCGCAACTATCACGACCAACTCTCCACTGTCGAGCACAATCGTAACCAGCAGCAAGCAAGAAATTGGTTTTTCTTATGCATCGGTTGGGCAAATTAACATCATTATTCAGTATACTGACAAGAATGGCATTTTACACGAGTCGACCCTCGATACTTTTAATGCGAATTATGAAGCGGGGGATTACACTAGAGTGCTGGACCTTTCCGCGAATGGTCTAGGTTACGGGGATTATGTGATTAAAATTGTTGGGGTTGGCGCGGATGGGGTGCCGGATGAGGGTATTATTGCTTTTAGCTACTATCCGATTGTGGCTAAGGTTACAAAAAACAAGACAACCGGCGCAACCAATTTGAAAATCACATACGATATCGATTATGTTGATAAAGTAAAAGTAAATCTGTACGACGCTAACGACAATTTACTGGTGCCACCCTCGCCGATTTTCGACACAAATTTGGACGGTTCGGGTTTTCTTGACATAGAGCTTTTATTCTCTGAGTATGAATTATTGGATGGAACATACCGTTTTGAGATGATTGCCTTTGATAAAAATGGCAACATTCTATATAAGCCCATATCTTTGAATTTTGATTACGACGATATGTTAGGAATACCAAAAACCGAAGCCGATACGTTTTTTAGCAGTCGTGAGTATATCGTACTGGGCGTTGTAGTGTTTCTGAGTCTATGGTTTTTGTTACTGATGATAGTGCTAAAAAGACGCAAATCCTAAGAAACAAAATGGGCGCCGACAACTGCGAGGGCGCCTATTTTGTTAGACCTAGTTGGTTTACGCTGAGCCGATTTGGTAAACCGTGACTGTTCAGACTTTAGCCACGGTTCGCTTAGCAATGATAATTAAAAGGGGATTATTCAGTCACGCCGAGCTCAATACGCTTGAATTGGCGAATAGTGATGTTTTCGCCGGTTTTAGCGATAGCTTCTTTAATGAACTGCTCGACCGTCTTGGAGTCATCCAGAATATATGGTTGATTCAGCAAAACTTTGTCGGAGAAGGCCTTTTTGGCTTGGCCAGCCAAGATTTGCTCTTTCATGTTTTCCGGACCTTTAAAGTTCTCTTCGAGCTCTTTCATTTTGGCTTCACGCACTTCGGCCGGGATATCGTCTTCCGAAACATAGAGCGGATTCATCGAGGCGATTTGCATAGCAATTTGGTGGGCCAAAGTCTTAAATTCGTCGGTTTTGGCGACAAAGCTGGTTTCACAGTTGACTTCGACGATGGCACCGAGGCGACCATCGTGAATATAAGAGTCCACTAGACCTTCGCGCGTCTCGCGATCGCCACGTTTTTCGGCTTTAGTCAAGCCTTTTTTGCGCATCGCATCGAGAGCTTTGTCAAAATCGCCGTCGGCTTCGACTAGTGCTTTTTTGGCGTCAGTAAGACCAGCGCCCGAGAGTTCTTTTAGCTTTTTGATTTGTTCAATTGAAACTTCTGCCATTTTGTCTCCTTTTGATTATTGTTTGCCTTCTTTGATAGCTTCTACGAAGTAATCCAAGATCAATTTTAGTGCTTTTAGTGAATCGTCGTTGGCTGGAACAATATAGTCGATGCTTGTAGGATTGACATTGGTATCAGCGATCGCTACTACTGGGATTCGAAGATTATTAGCCTCTTTGATTGCATTTTTGTCTTCGATAGCATCAGTGACGATAATCATCGCCGGCTGCTCGGTCATCCCTTTGATGCCGCCATAGCGCTCATTCAGTAAATCGATTTCTTCTTGATAGCGTTGCACTTCGAGCTTAGAATAACGATTTTCAAGCTCGCCCGATGCCATGCGGCGCTCTAAATCCTTCAACTTTTTGATTTGGCGATTTACAGTTGCGACGTTGGTTAGCGTGCCACCAACCCAGCGAGATACGACATAAGGCATCTCGACAGATACGGCTGCCTCTTTGACGTAATCTTTGTTTTGCTTTTTGGTACCGACAAATAGGACCTTTTTGCCAGATTTGACGGTTTCGGTGATTTTTGGAAGAATAGTCTCCAAGCTCTCGACGGTCTTTTCGAGGTTGATTATATGCGCATTTTGGCGCTTGCTGTGGATGTATGGCGCCATTTTGGGGTGCCAGCGGCTCGTTTTGTGCCCAAAATGTGCACCAGCTTCGAGCAAAGCTTTCATATCGACATTCACTGCCATAATATGATTTCCTTTCTCTTCGTCTTTGGGAATTAGGGGTCGCGACGCGCGAGACCAGGAAACCTCCCAAAAACTGTTTCGTTATTATTGATACCTTTTAATTATAGCATAGAAAAAATATATTTACAATATCCATTTTATTTGGTATAATGGGGTCAATTATGAGTAAAAAAGAATTACATCCCAAAGATTATCGCTACGTTGTTTTTAGCGACGAAGCAGCTGGCTTTTCGTTTTTAACCAAGTCCACAGCGACTAGCACAGAGACTATTAAGTGGACAGACGGGAATGAATACCCGTTGATTAAGGTACAGATTTCTTCGGCAAGTCATCCATTCTTTACTGGCGAAGAGAAGATTATCGATACTGAAGGTCGCGTGGATCGTTTCAAAGCGCGTGCCGAAAAGGCAAAAGCGATGCGAGAAGCTTTGGCGAACAAGGCGAAAAAAGTCGCCAAGGAAGCTGAGAAGAAAGCAAAGCTTACAGAGAACGCTTGAGATACAGTCGGCTTGGATTTTTAGAAATACGCCAGCGAAATGCTTATCCCCGTAAAAATAGTTTTATGGGGATTTGTTTTTTGCGCTAATTTGGAGCTTGGCGAGAGTGGAATTTGCTCGTGTTTTGCGGGGGTGTGCTTGACGGATTTGTGGGCACTTAGGAAGGCACTGACAGACACTTTAAATAATCCCCAAATCGGAACAAGTTGCGGGTGTGGGCGACCACAGAAAAATCTTTTTATAGGGGAACCCGTACTATGCTTTAATTATTCAACAGTATCTTGTTGGCGACCAAATTATTGCCAAACTTTTTTGATATCTGCTATAATATAGATATTGGGGGGCTATTACTTTAAGATATTAGGCGCTACTGAATAATGAACAGAGGCTTGCGGACTCTATGAAGGAGGAGCCGTTCTGAGTCTGCCTCGGTAGTGTCGGATAGAAAGGAGATTTATGCTTGACAACAATGAGGAGCGCAAAAAAATGGAAAATGTACTTGAGCGCTTTAAGGAGGCGATGAAAAAAGTGCGAACAGGGCGGGCGCATCCAGATATGATTTCGGGACTGAAAGTTGAAGTTTATGGGCAATTTATGCCGTTAAATCAAGTGGCGAATATTACAGCTGCAGACGCTACGATGTTGGTGATTACGCCATTTGACCCGACTAATATTCAGGCGATTGCTGCAGCGATTCGCAACGATCAATCTTTGGGGTTGAATCCGATGGATGATGGGCACATTATTCGGTTGGCGATTCCGGCTCTTACTGAGGAGCGCCGGAAAGAGATTGTCAAAAATGCATCCGCGAAGGTCGAGAATGCGAAAGTTGCGATTCGTAACGCCAGGGAAGACGCGAGAAAGGCAATCAAAATTGCTACCGAGATGAGCGAGGACGTTAAAAAGCGCGCCGAAAAGGAAATCGATGAGCTTACCAAGGAGTTTACAGATAAGGTTGATACGGAATTCAAGAATAAGACTAATGAGATTATGAAGGTTTAAAGATGAGGGCGTACTAATTGAAATGCGAGGCGAGTTTTTTTGGTATCTTTTGGAGATTAGAGGATTTATGGTGTTTTCTAGCGCCTGCCGTCCGCTTTACCTATAATGATTGTGGTGGCGTCTAAAATCTTCCAAATTAGTAATGTTTTAAAAAAATAGTGCTATAATAGAATTATGGATATTTTTATCGGAGTTATAATTGGGTTGCTCGTACTGATGTTTTTGGTGACTGCACACGAATTCGGACATTTCCTGATGGCTCGTCGGAATGGCGTAAGGGTTTTGGAGTTTGGTATTTGCTTTCCGCCAAGAGCTTTGGCTTGGGTGAAGGACAAAAAGACGGGGAAGTGGAGACGCCTGCCTCGTAAGGATTGGGAAAAACCGCAAGAAGGGCTGATTTTTAGCTTAAACTGGTTGCCGATTGGGGGATTTTGTCAGATGGACGGCGAGTCGGATGCCGACAAACGTAAGGGAACATTTGGGGCGGCGAGTTTTAAAGCAAAAACCAAGATTTTGTTCGGTGGGGTAGCAATGAACTGGCTGGTTGCTTTTATTATTTTGACGATACTGGCTTGGACGGGAATGCCGGAATTTATCGACAACCAATTCACCGTCAAATCCGATGCGAGTACCGCCTTGGTGCCAGTGCAAGTGGCGGAAATAATAGAAGACTCGCCGGCGGCGCATGCGGGGATCGTAACGGGGGACTATATTGTGGCCGTGGACGGGGAAGAATTGTGGCGCGCCAGCGATATTACTGATTTTAATTCTGCACATGCGGGCGAAGATGTAGTTTACACTATCGGGCGTTCTGGGGCTGGCAATTGTGAATGCTTTAGGGGATCTTGTGAATGCCCAGAGTCTATGAACTATTTCGATACGACCATACATTTAAATTCCGCAGATGCAGAATATTTGCTGGGCGTCAAAATGCAGAATACTCAATCTTTGACTTATTCGACTTGGTCGGCGCCAATCGTGGGGGCGGGGCTGACCGTGCAACTGACCGGCGAGACTTTTCGGGGGGTTGGGGTGATGCTTTGGAATTTGGTGACTGGGGTAGGAGCTCAGCTGAGTTTCGATGCAGACACCAGAAGTAATGGACAGGCTGCGATTTCAGAGGTAGGTGATTCAGTTTCGGGCCCAGTTGGCATTATTGGTACGATATTTCCAGCTTTTACGGCGAGTGGTCCGACCAATTTAGCCTTTTTGGCGGCGCTTATTTCGATATCTCTAGCTTGTATGAATGTCTTGCCGATTCCGGCACTTGATGGTGGGCGATGGTTCTTGATTGCTATATATAAGATTCGTAAAAAGCCGCTCGAAAAGGAGACCGAGGAAAAAATTGTCTCGAAAGCTTTCATAGTGCTTTTGGTGCTAATCTTTATCGTGACAATCTTGGATATTGCAAGACTGGGGCAGTGATGGGGTGTGGCACGCAGTCACCAAGTGACGCTTCGGCAAAAGCCAAGCCGACAAGTATAAAGTCCAAATGGAAGGCACTCGGTGTCGCAATACTGCTTACACTTTGGGTTGTGGCAGGAATCGTATTTTCGGAATTAATGGTTGGCTATTTGATTGTTTCCTTGTGCGGAGGAAAGGCACTCGACTCTCCTGTGGTGTCGGGCATTTATGCACTGTTGTCCTATACTTTAGCTATTACGATAGTCGTCCCACATTGGTTTGAGAAATTTAGAGCGAACCACTCTCGCAAAGCGCCTTCGCGTGACGTCGGCGTTCGGCAAAGTTGGCGGGAAGGGTTAGGTCTGAGAGGATTACCGACTTGGACGGATATCGGTTTATCTGTAGTTGGTTTAATAGTATCGCTAGCTTTGGCAGCGTGTCTGATGAATCTTTTTAGTGTTTTTTCTTGGTTCGATGCGAGCAAGACGCAAGATATCGGATTTAATTCTTTAACGGGTGGCACGGATAGAGTTATCGCCTTTTTGACGGTCGTGGTGCTCGCCCCTATCGCGGAGGAAATTTTGTTCCGAGGGTTTTTGTATGGAGAATTGCGAGAGAAATTTGCAGGGATTTTTAGTAAATCTATAGGGGTTGCTGCGGCGATTTTCTTAACCTCGGTTGCTTTTGGGCTGATACACTTTCAATGGAATGTGGGTGTGACGGTCTTTGCGATGTCGGTGGCAATGTGTGTGTTGCGGGAAATTACCGGCACAATTTACGCTGGGATTTTGTTGCATATGCTGAAAAACGCTTTGGCTTTTTATGTGCTTTATGTGGCAGGGTTTATGTAATTGGGGAGGCCTTTGCGGTGGCAAAAACCGCCCTTGCGGGTGGTGTGGGATTAGATGTTATACGGAATTGCCCGTTTCCATAATATATCCATAGAATCAGTTTTCCGTACATATTCACCGCAACGCTGATGAAGATCCCCCAGCATCCATCCTGTCTTGCAAAAAGAATAAAAAGTTCTTGACCATGTCGCAATCTCCGTAAAGTATGCAGACAAGTTCAACCCCTACTAGCACCGGATTAATTTCATACGCTACGTCAAAAACGAACGCCGCCACATAAACTACTGCCCAGAGAAAATGCGCTCCAAGCATAAGAAGAACTATGAAGGTTCTCTGAAAAATCTTCTGTTCGTTTTTTTGCCATTTTACTTCCTGCGTTCAAAGTCTGCCCCGACTGTTTTTCGTGTGCCGCGGTGGATTTAAGAGATTTCGCAACTCGTTTCACTTATCTATAAAAATAAGCAAGACGAATTGTGGAATTTAAGAAGGTGGTCTCAATGTGCTATTTGGGGACAGCCATTAACTTGCATGTCCCCTGACGTGTATTTTATCTTGTCACGGAATTGGCTTTTCATCAAGAGGACGCCTTTTGCGCCGTTTTCTTAGCAAAATCTCCGCAACTTCCCTTGGGCAACTACTACACTTTTTTGGATAGATATGATATAATGGAGGTATGAAATTATCACAGACTTTTATCAAAACTTTACGCGAGGCGCCAAAAGAGGAAACCGCGACTAACGGTGCGTTGCTAGTACGAGCGGGCTATATTCACAAAGAAATGGCGGGGATTTACGATTATTTACCTTTGGGTTTGAAAGTGCTCGAAAATATCAAAAACATTATTCGCAAGGAGCTGAATAGTTTCGGCTGCGAAGAAGTCTGCATGAGCATCCTGCAAAATCCGGAACCTTGGCAGAAAACCGGGCGTTGGTCCGATCAAGAAGTTGATATTTGGTTTAAGACGGCGCTTTCTAGCGGTGGAGAATTAGGCTTGGCGCCAACCCACGAGGAGCCAATTGCGACGATGCTGAAGAGCTACGTAAAGAGCTATAAAGATTTGCCGATTTGCGCATATCAGATTAAGGACAAGTTCCGCAACGAACCACGGGCGAAGTCGGGGATTTTGCGCGGACGCGAGTTTATCATGAAAGATGCTTACAGTTTTCATACCTCCGAGGCTGATTTGAATGAATTCTATGAGCGAATGGCGATCGCCTACGAAAACATTTACAAGGCGCTCGGCTTAGGCGAAGATACCTTCAAAACTTTTGCTTCTGGCGGGATTTTCTCAAAATATTCTCACGAATTTCAGACTTTGGCTGAGGTCGGCGAGGATACTGTATACTTCAACAAGGATAAGTCCTTATTCTTGAACGAAGAGGTGTTTACAGATGAAGTTTTGGCGGAATTTGGCGAGAAACGCGAAAACTTTACTTCGGCGCGCGCCTGCGAAGTGGGCAATATTTTTAAGTTGATGTGCAAATATTCGGCGCCAGTAGACCTAAAGTACTCCGACGAAGCTAACACTGAGCAGTCAGTTTATATGGGTTGCTATGGCATTGGTGTGTCGCGCTTGATGGGGGTGATTGTTGAAAAATATGCAGACGACAAGGGATTGGTATGGCCAGAAAGCGTTGCGCCTTACCAATATTATCTGGTGGGGATTGGCGACAAGGGCGAAAAGACTGCCGCGGAGCTCTATCTTGGTCATAATGAACAGATTATCTGGGACGATCGAGACGCTAGACCGGGCGAAAAGTTTGCCGATGCTGAGCTTATGGGTATTCCGTACCGCGTGGTGGTGTCCGACAAAACCCTTGATGACGATATGGTAGAAATTACCAATCGTAAGACTGGTGAAAGCAAGCTAGTAAAACTAGCTGAGTTCAAAAAAGAGTTGGGGCAAAATTAAGCATCGACTTACGATTTTCGCTAAGTTGTCTAGGCGAAATCCGAGCGACCTAAGCGTATGTACGCTCGGATTTTTTGGTTGTTTGATATTTTTGTGAGTACAGGCTCTTTTTAATAGCTTTTGCGCTCATGCCTAGGATTTGCGAACGTAGGCTCTTTTTGGTCGCCTCTGTAGTTATGCTTGAAATAATGCACTAGACATAGAGATATCGGTTAAATGGCAGAAGTGTTGTCACCTAAGTTAACAGCAATCCGCTAAAACAACCGTAGTTATCAAAAAAGAACCGCCGTTAGAAGGTTCTTTTTGTTC
>CAVEGL010000013.1:0-9144 GCA_963615165.1 bacterium
ATGTTTATCGTGTCGCCCGCCAACCATTAGCGTTGCGGTGGGGGTGCGGAGACTCAAGTTTAGCTTTAGTTAATTGCCACACCGTCTCGACAAAATATGCGAGCTGGCATACATTATAAACGCGCCGACCATGAGTGCGACGGGGAAATAATCGACCGGGCCGGTGGTAGGAATATCAGATGGGGTGGATTCTGTTGGAATGGCACTGACGATAGGCTCTGAATTGGATTTTTGCGATTCTTTGGAAACTGCCGTGATATTCTTGTTGGAAGACTCTGTTGCGACTGTTTCATTATCTGGCGAGAATGACGAGTTGTCATCCTCGATAGCTGTAGATTCTGTATTATTTTTGCCAGCACGGAGACTATTTTTATTAACTGCTACCATTATGATTGCTACAATAAGAGACAGAATGATCAGTGCCGAAACAATGGAAAGAATGATGACTTTGCGGCGTGCGCGTTTTTCTTCTGTCTGTTGGTTATACATACTTGGTTATCCTAATTCTTCTTCTTTTATTTGGTGATTCCGGCGGGAGTCGAACCCGCGATTTTCTGGATGAGAACCAGACGTCCTGGACCACTAGACGACGGAACCATAATATTGGTTTAGTTTTTTAATGTGTGATTCCGGCGGGAGTAACGATTTTTTGCAAAAATCGTTTCCTTTCATCGCCACTCGGAATTATAAAAATAAATTTTTCTAATTCACTCGTTGGCTCGAAAGGGCGAACCCGCGATTTTCTGGATGAGAACCAGACGTCCTGGACCACTAGACGACGGAACCAATCAATTTATTAAATCCCCTTACTTCACTCGGAATCATAAAAGCTACTAGCCCTTGATACCAAGAGCGGACCCAAGGGGGGTTGGGCCCGCAGAAGTGTGAACCCAGGGGGGGCTGGATTCACACTTTTATTGTAGCACGCTGCTTTTTGAAAGTCAATAGTTTTATTGCAGTTTTTGCAATTTTAGTCAAAATAGAGCTCTACTTAATGTTTAAATTCGGAGCAAATCCGCCAATACTATTATGAAATTCGCGCGCAAAGCCTCTCACACTTCCGCTCCATATACCAATCATCCGGCGTAGCGATAATATTCTCCCCGATTTTGAGTACTAAAAATCGACACTTCCGTAAGTCGGAATTGCCGAAATCATAGTTTGACCTGGGGCGAGCGCGACCTCGGCGCCAGTTTCGTCCGTAAATTGAATTTGGGAATCGGCAGAGGATTTGGTCCAAGTGCCAGAAATCGCAGTACCATTTTGAAAAATATAAGCCGTGCCGGAGCCAATCGTAGTAATCGACTCGTGGTAGCCATCGGAAGCCTTTTCTTCGTTGACTATCATGGCGATGATGACCGACGGAGCCATTTGTGTTAGTGTACAGACATCTTCTGGGTTCTTTTCACCCAAATCTTCAATCGGGCAACTGTAGACTTCGTGGGCGGCTCCGCTAGCGTAGCTGCGCAAATATGAATTGGACTCAGCGTCGTAATTATACACTACATTAAAATTGGGCAAACCGCCAAAATTTATCGCGATACTGGCGACTGCCGGCGCGAGTTCGCTGGTGTCGCCGTCGGCGGGTGTGATGATATTTAGCGGACGTACAGCCAGATTATCGATGCGCGATCTGACGGATTCGTCTTCGGTCATACGCTTGAAACCCTGGATGTTTGAAGTGGCATTGCCGCTATCGAGGCTGTATTGTTCAAAGTAGCTTGAAGTCGTAAATAGATTATTCCATAGACGCCCCTTGTAAGTACCGCGATACATATAGCTGTAATTTTCGGTTAAATCTTTGTAGTCACCGCTTGCTACCGCCGCCAAAGCGTCGGCGGCACCGCCAGCGTGCACGATTGTACAGTCAAAAGGCGTATCCCATTGTAAATAATACATTCTAAGCGAGCGAATCGGGCCAATTATAGCGGAGGACGGGTTCTGGTAAATTGCGGCAAAACGCGTAATGCCCGCCTCGGCGATGGCTTCAAAAACGACGCCGGCTTGATCTAGCCCCGCTTGCGGGCGCGCACCATCCGTGCCATTGGGGGTTTGAACACAAAAGGCGGGGGAATTTTTGAGCGAGGCATCCTGCAAGACTTCACCCGTAAGTGAACTGTAAATGATGTTTTCATCCGCTTCGCCATCTATGGAGAATTGCGCGGAAATCGTCTCTGGGGTAGGTGATTTGACGGCTAGCAAGCCATAGACCGCACAGCCAACTCCGCCGAAAAGCCCAACAGCACCGCCAATCAGCATAATGAGTTGCTTTTTTGTAAAATGCTTCGGGTGGGAGCCACTACTCTTCGCGGGAAGCTCTGGTTTGTTTAGATTGATTGGGGTATTTTCGTCCATATTGGCTCCATTTAAGCTGTTTAGCTTATTATAATACAAGGCGGGGATTTTTGCTAGTGCTTGGCGGATTTAATGCTGTTACGTGGCTTTGGGATAAAGCCTTGCTGGATATTTTTCTTAAAATTTTCTTAAAAACATAAAAATTTTTGATTTTATAAAAAATTCCGAGAAAGCCTATTCGATGTTTTGATTATTTAATTGACGTCCTAAATTTACGTCCTAAATTTTTTAAAAAAACCGCACATAAAAAAAAGATTGTGCTATAATAGGGTTATGTTAAAACGAAAAACGACACTCATGATTGATTTAGTGATGTTATTTTTTGCGACGTCAGCCTGTTTGACATTTTTCTTCACGAGGGAAGTTTATGCCAATGATGATATTGATTTTCAGCTACAAGTCAAAGAAGGTCTTTCTATATCCATTTCAACGCCTTCAACTTGGGCGGAAGGCGATGTCGACACTTTTATTACGAATCAAATTAGTATTAACGTAACCGCGATCAGTTCCAACGGTTATCATGTACGAATGACCTCCAGTGAGGCGACTCCAGTCCTGCGCAATACTCTGGACAGCGCCACTACTTTGCCCACATTGAGTGCCAGCTGGACAAGAAGCTCCAGTGTCACTAACTTCTGGGGATATTCCATAGACGATACGACCTATCAAGCGGTTCCTGGGCTTGGCGGCACAGCAGCGGCGATTTTGGATTCTAGTAGCCCCGGTAGCGGGAGCGCAAAAATTTATTTTGGCGCGAAATCCAGCATCGGTCAGGCGTCTGGGACGTATACCGGAAAAGTTTTGATTAGTGTCGTAACGGGTGAAGTGACGAGCAGTAATCCAGAAGTGCCGACCAACCCAAATACCCCAACAGACGGAAATAGCGTGGCTTATTATAACAGCGACAGTGATTCGACAATCTACACGACTCGCACCACTTCCGGTAGTGGCACGAGCGCAAAAAACACTACGACTACCGAAATTAGCGATGGCGACGTAACGGCTTCCTATGCGGCACCACAAGGCGAAAATGCAAAGTCAAACGGAACTTCATCTTCGCTGCTAACGACACTTTTGATTTCATCAGCGACGGTCGCGGCGACTGCGGGAGGCATTCTGTTCCTACTGTTTAAGCGCAAAACGGACGACGATGAAGATGAATATTACAAATAGGCATATCTTGTGATATAATAAAGATATGAATGTTGTGACTAGATTTGCACCCAGCCCAACTGGGTATATCCATATTGGAAACGTCAGGACGGCGATTTACCCTTATTTGTGGGCAAAACAAAACGACGGTAAGATGATTTTGCGGATCGAAGATACTGACCGCGAGCGTTTTGTTGAGGGAGCAACCGAATTGATCGAGGATACACTAAAATGGCTAGGAATAGATTGGGATGAGGGTCCGATCGTGGGCGGCGCGCATGGTCCATACTTCCAGAGCGAGCGACTAGAAATTTATCACCAGATAGCGCGCAAGTTAATCGCTGCAGGGCGCGCTTATGCCGACCCCACGCCACCAGAAGTAATTGAGAAATACCGCCAAGAGTGCGCAGCCAAAAATATGCCATTTTTGTATCGAAATTTCCGTCCCGAATCCACTCCAGAATGGGAGATCGGGATGCCATTGCGCTTTAAGTCCGAACCCAAAGAGTATACCTGGACGGACGAGGTGATGGGCGAGATGCATACTGGTCCAGAAGTTTTGGACGATATTATTTTAGTCAAGAAAGACGGCTTCCCGACCTACAATTTTGCACACATCGTGGACGATGCCGAAATGGGCGTAAACTATGTGATGCGAGGCGTGGAGTTTTTGTCTAGTACGCCGAATTATTTAGCCCTGTATGAAGCGATGAATTTACCGCGCCCAAAACTCGTGTCCTTGCCACATATTTTGGCGCCGCAAGGCAACAAAAAACTCGGCAAGCGCGACGGCGCAAAATCCGTGACGGAATATCGCGACGACGGCATATTGCCAGAGACAATGTTGAATTATTTGGCTTGCCTCGGCTGGAACGATGGCACCGAACAAGAAATCTACACCAAAGAGGAGCTGATCCAAAAGTTCTCGCTAGATCGCATCCAAAATTCTGGCGCCAGATATGACGAAACGAAATTGCTGTGGCTAAACGGACAATGGATTCGCAGAATTGCAGATGAACAGGGCATAGCGGAGCTTTACTCGCGGACAACGGACTATTGGCCAGATATGGCATCTGTGTTTTCTGACGCATACAAACAAGAGGTGCTAGGCATTATTTACGACCGCTTGAAGACCCTTTCGGATTTAAGGACTATAACTTCCTATTTCTTCGCGGAGCCAGAAGTTGACTTAGATATGATCACAGGGAACAAATTCTTGAAGAAGTTCTCTAAAGCCGAACTTAAACAAATGCTTAAGATGTCGGTCGAGAAATTGTCCGCTCTTGATGCGTGGACCGAGGAGAACTTACAGCAGGTATTAAATGATTTGTTGGCAAAATTAGAAAGAAAGCCAGCTGAGTTGTTTAGCTTGATCCGGATTAGCTTAAGCTATGCTCCGTTTAGCCCAGCACTAAATCAAACCATGCGAGTGCTGGGGAGAGAAATGACCCTGGCGAGACTCAATACCGCAGCAAGAGCTCTTTAGGTAGTCCAAATACTGACTTTACGGGGGCACTATTATTTTGGTTGCCTAAACGAAACAGCTATAGAACGAATTTGTTTTTTGGTGAGATAACCAGATGACGTGGCAATTTCGTAAACTATACCACCATTCACCCAGACAGCATTGCTGCCACTGATATAGATGGTGAGCCCTTGTTCTTTTAAGGTGACATACTCCCCTCCGTAAGTTTCTTCGACATACTGCGAAAGCAGGGCACTGGAATCCCACGAGGTAGTCTCTTCTGTTAAGGAGAATTTGCCGCCGTCGGAAATATTTTGGAAACTGAAGGAAATTTTGCCTTCACCGGAAACGATATCTACTAAGTCGTAGCCGCGAGGTATGTATGACGGATAAGTGGCGTCGATGCCGGTCTGCAGGGCGGCAACCCGCAAGGAGATATCGGGAGAGCTAGCGTTAACAAAATAGATTATCGCAAATACGCAAATTCCGGTACAACAAAGCGCTGCCGCGATCTTGCCGACCCCTAGGGTGCTTTTCTTGTTTTTATTGCGTTTGGCGACGTAATGTTTGCGCTTTTTTTGGGAGCCCGATAGCTGATTTTGTGGGGTCTGTGAGGCTTGTGCTTTTTCTGTTACCGAATCAGCTGCCGCTTTGACCGATATGGAGAGGCTATCCTGAGCTAGGGACTTGATATCATATAGGGGGTGTTGGAGGTTAGTATCTAACGGGGAGTGTTGAGAATTGACGCCCGACGAGGAACGTTGGGAATCGACATCCGGCGAATGTGCCTTTTGGGGGCTAATCTCCCCGCCAATCGCAGGGCGCACAGATTGCCTGTGTTTAGTAGTGAGCGGGTAGCGCACTTTGCGACCAGTTTTAATTGCTACTGCTTTATTTTGTTCTGTTTTTTGCATTAGTGACCTTGTTTATACTTATTTATGATACAGGATTTTATTAAAAAGCGCAAGGGGCTTGGCTTGAATTTGATTCAAAATTTGGCGTATGGATCTTAATTTAATTCGGCATGTATCTAAGTTCGGAGTGGGTTTCATCAATAAGGCGATTGCCCCTAAAGCCCCACAAAGCCAAGAATCCCCCCCACCGCGACGCTAATGGCTAGCGGGCTGCACAGTGAATATTTAAGCCGCCCGTCTTAGTGTTGTCGTCGCGCGGATTGACACAACTACCACTGGAGTACAAGTAGTAAGCGCTCATAGTAAAAGCCGATAAACCCGACCGGTACTTGCCGTTATCGCCGTGAACGCTCATGCTCGTGCCGGAATTGCTATGGCAGCCGGCACGAAGAAAACTTATAGAAGAACCCGTAAATACCGCAAAACCATTAGTAGCGTAAGTACTGCTATCTGTGATTTGAGATATTGCGCCGGATTGAGAGGGGAGACCGGAATAGCTTTTGGTGTTTAATATTCCCGCCCACATACTCTCAAAACGAAATAGGGTCGTTGTGTCCCTTACCACCTACTCCGATCGTTATATTTGTTCTGTAAGTTTATTTTAGCATTAAATTACGGGCAGGTTTACCCTCCGAATGCCGGCCAAACAACAACGCCTGAGCCCCATAAAAGTCTTGACATTTCAATTGCACTGATATAAACTAGATTAAGTTTAAGAGTGGAGTAAAACATGATCAAAAAGGAAATAAGTTTGACGGCTGAAGGAAAAAAGCAGTTAGAAGAAGAGTTGGAGACTTTGATTGCGGCGAGACCAGAAATCACCGAAAAAATTGCGACGGCACGGGCTTTTGGCGATCTTAAAGAGAACGAAGAATATAGTTCAGCGCGCAATGAGCAGAAAATGGCAGAAAGTCGCATCTTGGAAATTCAAGATATTTTAAAAAATGCCAAGATCATTCAGGGCGGTAAAAAAGACAAGGTGATACTCGGCGCCACGGTAACATTGGATATGGGTAGAAAAGAGGTGACTTATACTCTTGTTGGTCCCACCGAAGCGAATCCCCTGGAGGGCAAAATTTCCAATGAATCTCCGATCGGTAAAGCACTTTTTGGACGCAAGGAAACCGAGTCTTTTGACTTTAATGGCAAAACCGTGACGATTAAGTCAATTTCGTAAGCATCATGGCAAGTTGTTTTGGGGCAATTTTTGCAAAAGCCCCAAATAAATAGCCGGCATTATGTCTTATGTGTCCTGAGTTTGGGTGCTAATTCGGGGGGAATGCTTTTATTTGTCTGGGTTTTATGTTATAATCCATATATGCTATTAGAAGATTATCGAAACGAAAGAATTAGAAAATTAAACGAGCTACGAGAGCGAGGAATTGAGCCTTTTCCATCAAAAAGCCATCGTAACTCCAAAATCTTTGATGTGGTGAGTCATTTTGACGAAAAACATGGACAAGAGGTGACAGTCGCGGGGAGGATTGTAGCGATTCGTTCTTTTGGAAAGTTGGTTTTCGTTAAGTTGCGCGATTATACTGGCGAAGTGCAGATTTTTATGAAGAAAACAGACGAAGTACCCGAGGGGATGCTTGGTGTTAAAGATATCAAACTGCTCGATACCGGAGATTTTATTGAGGCGACAGGACGCGTGGATAAGACTCAGACAGGCGAGGTCTCGGTGTTTGCGGACGCGGTGAGGTTGCTAACCAAATCTTTGCGACCTTTGCCGGAAGTCTTTACGAATAAAGAGGAGCGCTATCGTCGTCGTTATGTAGATATGAATGTGAACCCAGAGGTGCGCGAGCGCTTGGTACGGCGTTCTAAGTTTTGGCAGGCAACCCGCGATTTCATGAATGCGCATGGTTTTATCGAGATTAACATTCCTATTCTGGAGCACACGACCGGTGGCGCCGACGCTACGCCTTTTGTGACGCACATGAATGCTTTGGATGAAGATTTTTATCTTCGGATTTCGCATGAGTTGCCACTAAAGCGACTGCTTGGTGGGGGATTTGAGAAGGTTTATGATATTGGCGCCAGATTTCGCAACGAGGGTGTAGACGACGAACATTTACCGGAACATATCGCCTTCGAGTCGTACGCCGCTTACGAAAATTACGAAGACGGGATGAAATTGTACGAGGAAATGATCAAGTATGTAGCGAAGGAAACTTGGGGAACTCTCAAGTTCAACGTGGGTGGATTCGAGATTGATTTGGATTGCGAATGGCCGCGCATTAAATATGCCGATTTGCTGAAAGAAAAATTTGACGTGGACGTGTTCAATCCAGACCGCAAACAACTAATCCGTATCCTGAAAGAAAACGGCGTGCAGACCGACTTTGAAGCGACCGCTCCGCGCCTAATCGACCATGTCTGGAAATTGATCCGCAAAACGTCGGCAGGTCCGTACTGGCTGATCGAGGAACCGCTGAGTTTGTCTCCGCTCGCCAAAAAATCCGCCGATAATCCGTTGGTGACAGAGAGATTTCATCCAATTATTGCAGGCACAGAGATGGGGAATGGCTTTTCGGAGTTAAACGATCCTATCGACCAACTGGAGCGTTTCGAGGAACAACAAGCGGCGCGCGACGCCGG
Organism: bacterium; assembly: GCA_963615165.1. Lineage (GTDB taxonomy): Bacteria > Patescibacteriota > Saccharimonadia > Saccharimonadales > Saccharimonadaceae > Nanosyncoccus. Next base: position 8,488 of record CAVEGL010000013.1, read on the forward strand.
TGATACGGAAGCACAGATGCTCGACCGAGACTTCGTAGAGATGCTAGAATACGGTATGCCGCCAGCCTGCGGTTGGGGTAATTCGGAGCGCAACTTCTGGTTGCTAGAGGGTGTGCCTGGACGCGAGGCGGTGCCGTTCCCGACCATGAAATCACTCGATTAATTGTGCTATAATGGTTTTATGCCAAAGTTTGAATTAGTTTCCAAATACCAGCCGACTGGGGATCAGCCTACCGCGATTCGGCAGCTGACTGATCGGGTTTTGCGTGGCATCAAAGAGCAGACTTTGCTTGGCGTAACGGGCTCGGGCAAGACTTTTACAATGGCGAATGTGATTCAGAATGTCCAGAAACCGACTCTAATTTTGGCGCATAATAAAACTTTGGCGGCGCAACTTTATGCGGAATTTCGGGAATTTTTCCCGCACAATGAGGTGCATTATTTTGTATCTTATTTTGATTATTACCAGCCAGAGGCGTATATTGCTTCTAGCGACACCTACATCGAAAAGGATTCCGCAATCAACGACGAGATCGACCGCTTGCGACATGGTGCGACTGAGGCGCTTTTGACGCGGCGCGATACGATTGTGGTTTCTAGTGTATCTTGTATTTACGGTATTGGTTCGCCTGCGCATTATTTGGAGATGTCTTTACC
>CAVEGL010000013.1:9154-11613 GCA_963615165.1 bacterium
GTCTTTACCTTTGTGGCGGCAAAATGGCGCGTGGAAAATTGCCGAAAAATCTGCTTCAAAACAGGGAATTATGGCGGCTGAAAAATCCGCGCCAGAGATGATCCCGACTAGAAAATCTGCTTTGGATGCACCTCGAGAGATTGCGGCGGCTTCGCGCGAGCTTTCGCAGACTGACTTCATCAAGACGCTGATTCAGATGCAATATCATCGCAATGATTTGGCGTTTGAGCGCGGAAATTTCCGCGTGATGGGGGACACGGTCGACCTTTTTCCGGCTAATGGAGAGCATGCTTATCGGTTTGAATTTGGCTTTGACAGCCTAGAGGAAGTCAAGATTGTTGATCCGCTTACTTTTGAACTGCGGGAGAGGCCGGACCGCATTCAGATTTTTCCAAACACGCATTACGCCACTCCGCGCAATCAGCTTGAGCGCGCGTTGGCGACGATTCGGGCAGAGTACGAAGAACGGCTTAAATTTTTCGAAAAGCACGAGAAGTTTCTGGAGGCGCAGAGACTATCGCAACGCACTAAATATGATCTAGAGATGCTGAAGGAAACTGGCTTTGTGAAGGGGATCGAAAATTACTCTAGGCACTTGGACGGGCGACAACCCGGCGAACCGCCGGCGACGCTTTTGGACTTTTTCCCAAAAGATTTTCTGTTGATCGTGGACGAGTCGCATATGACTTTGCCGCAAGTGCGCGGTATGTATAACGGTGACCACGCGAGAAAATTGAATTTGGTCGAGTATGGATTTCGACTACCGAGCGCGCTGGACAACCGCCCTCTAACTTGGGGGGAATTTCAGCATTTAACAAATCAGGCAATTTATGTCTCTGCTACACCCGGAGAATATGAGCTCGAGAGTTCACCGAAGCCAGCAGAGCAAATTATTCGCCCTACCGGGCTACTGGATCCCGAAATCGAGGTGCGGGGAAGCGAAGGACAGATTGACGATTTGATGGAGGAAATCGACCGCCGAATTGCCAAGAATCAGCGCACGCTCATCACCACACTGACAAAGCGAATGGCAGAAGATTTGACCGACCATCTGCAAGAGCGCGGCGTCAAGACGGCGTATATCCATTCAGATATTGACACTTTGGAGCGGAGCGACATCTTGCGCGATTTGCGCGCGGGGGTTTATGATGTCTTGGTGGGAATCAATCTGTTGCGCGAGGGGTTGGACTTGCCGGAAGTCTCGCTCGTGGCGATTTTGGATGCAGATAAAGAAGGGTTTTTGCGCTCTGAATCGGCTCTAGTTCAGACTATCGGGCGGGCGGCGCGACACGAGGAGGGAAAAGTGATTATGTATGCGGATTTTATTACGGATAGTATGGCGCGGGCGATTAGTGAGACGAATCGGCGGCGCGAAATCCAGAGAAAATACAATTCCGAACATAACATTACGCCGACTTCTGTCCAGAAGGAAATTTCGGCTGGGCTACGCGCGATTATCCCCGAAAAAGCACAAGAAACCAAGCTGGACTTAAAGCGTGTACCTAGAGAAGAACTTCCGAATCTCGTGAAGGAACTGACGGAGCAAATGCAACTGGCGGCGGCGAATTTGGAGTTTGAGCAGGCGGGGCTGCTGAGGGATGAGATTGCTAAGATTAAGGAATTTATGGATGGAAGCAAGTAGTTCGCATCGGACGGGCGACGAACGTGTCTATTGAAAAATTCTTATTTTATGAGGTATATGAGAGAGATTGCTCCCTAGAAAGATGCGAAGGTGGCATTCGACGGGGACCGTCCAAAAGACGTGCGGGTGATATCTGGCGGGTGTCACTTCAAAAAAATGTGATGGCGTCTGGCGGGAGTCGCCCCTAAAAGATGTATACGGAGAGGGGAATTGTTCTGACATCAAAAGTTATTCCAACCCCCTCATCCAATCTGGCGTAATATCCCAAATTGCAGACAATAGCGCTTGCGTCACTAATGGTTTTGCGGTGGTCACTATTGGTCTAGTTTCTCGACTTCTACTGTGTATGTTTACCGCTTGCGCTTCTATAATAGTTTCATTAGTCCGCATTACGTCAACACTGAAGCAGCCGTTCAGTATTTGTTGCGTCGCCCACTCCGCCCGCTTGGTACTCTCCAGCAATATGAGTGAACCTTAGAATAGGAAAGCCTCGACCTGATGAAGCTTGGCTCGGGTCGGCTCGGGAGAGAACCAACCTCGAGTTTGGTTGCCGGTCCTTAAAGTTTATGCTACAATATAAGCATGGGTGGATTTGATTTTAAGACATTCGAACAGATTCGGCGACGCATACGATTGTGCGATTATATTTCGGTCGCAGAATTATATCTGCGAGATGATTTTTTGTTAGAGCGGCCGCTAACTGCGGAGGATATCAAGCCACGTCTGCTCGGGCATTGGGGCACTTGCCATGGAATTAATGTTGCTTACGCTAATCTGCAAAGTTTTTATGGTAAAAATAACCATAACTTTCGTTTTA
>CAVEGL010000014.1:0-11460 GCA_963615165.1 bacterium
AGATAAGGTTTACAGCCTGAAGGAAGCGATTGGTTTGGCGATCGAAACCAACCCAGCCAAATTCGATGCTAGCGTAGAGGTTCACGCCCGACTTGGAGTCGATCCACGCCAAGCCGATCAAAATATCCGCACGACTATGGTGCTTCCTCATGGGAACGGCAAAACTGTGCGCGTGGCGGTTTTTGCACCTCTCGATGTTTGCAAAGCAGCCAAGGCGGCTGGCGCCGATATTGCCGAGGATGAAGAGTTCTTGAAGCAACTCGAGAAGGGTGAAATCAACTTTGACATCCTAATTTCTACACCACAATACATGCCAAAGCTCGGTAAATTTGCGCGGCTCTTAGGACCAAAAGGTTTGATGCCGAATCCAAAAGCCGGCACAGTGACGATGGACGTCGAGAAAGCCGTGAAAGACGCTAAAGCCGGCAAGGTGGAATATCGTGTCGACAAGCAAGCTATTGTACATATCGGGGTTGGAAAAGTTTCTTTCGGAGCAGAAAAGTTGCTCGAGAATACAAATGCCTTCTTTGACAGCCTGAAGGGACAGAAGCCTAGCTCACTCAAAGGTTCTTATGTGAAGTCTGTCTTTGTAACGACGACGATGGGACCTTCGATTGCGGTGGAAAATATCTACAACTAGTGGAGCCTAGAAAAGTGGCGAGATTTGCCACTTTTTTGATGTTGTTTTAAACCTGTCTTATGGGTGGTTTTCGTGGTGATTTTGCTTTGCGAGCAGTTTTGTTTGTTTCGTGAGCGATTTTTGCGGAAATTTTGTCTATAGGAATCGTTCACAGACTAAAGCGTTTTTGTTCTTAACGGCAAAAGTAAGGATTATTCTGGTTTTTTGAAGAGACCAGTATGTTTGGCACCGTCATAGATGAGGGTCGGGATGCCTTTAACTTTGAGTTGATTTTCTACAATTTCGCGGTTTTCGGACATTTTGATGGTGATTTCGGCAGAATTGGCAATTTGAGCGATTTCGGCTATGTCTGACTCGTCAAGACCGGCGACTTTCAACCAAGTATTTAGCTGCGCAGTAGCGGCGGCAGTATCGTAATCTTCGTTGAATTTGTTTTGATAAGAGATATTGTTTTCATCTTTTTCGGCGAATATGTGATTGATAAGTTCTAGGGCTAACCCCGAGCGGACGCTCTCGGCGGCAAACATGTAGCGCACGATGAGTTCGGAATTCTTGAATTTGTAGGTGTCGTCTGCGCCTTGGATGGCGAATGGGACGAGGCGGACTTCGTAATCGTCGAAGAATCCAGAGGACTTTTGATTACGGTAAGATTGCATGCAGATGGAACAGCCTGGGTCGAAAATGTCAAGTGCAACAGGTTTATCCGTGACGTCCGGACTTACTGCGATATAATTAAAATGGTAATCTTCGGCATTGTAATTGTGGAATTTGTCTGGGATGGCGGCAAAAATTTCACCCCATTCAGTAAACCAGCGCCCAGTGGATTCGATGATATTGGTGGGTTCGGATTCGTCGATTGAACAAACTTCAGCGCCGAGCGAGCAGGCAGATGGCTTAGCAACATTGCAACTGCCGAGCACCCAAAGTGCCAAGAGTGATTTGATGGCAGTCAAAATTGCCCAGACTGCTACGAGTACGATAATAACAGAGACGACTTCGATGGCTACAGATAGTGGCTTGACCCATTTGGGGCGTTTAATGATGACGCGAGCGAGCAGGGTGTTTTTGACGTCGTCTTTGAAGCCGGTTTCGCACTTTTGGAGACGCACCTTTTTCCAGAGGCAACCCCAAGATTTTTTGAGTAATTTGAGGTAGGACTTGCCGACTTTGGGTTTGAAGATTGAAATCAGCGCTACAAAGACGCCGATGATTGCTAGAACAATAAACGCTGCTATACACACCATAATGCTTATTATTATAGCACACTTTTAGGATTTTGGGTTAAAAATATTTCGAAAGCACGTAGCGAGGGTTCGCCTTTTTGCATGTTCTAGATTTTGGACAGAATTTTTATAACTTTTTCGATGTCTTCGGGACGGTTATGGAGACCGAGAGAGAAACGAATTAGGGGCGGGAGATGCAGAACATGGTCCAGATAATAATGTGCGCAAAAGTAGCCGGTGCGCGCCATGATATTTTCGTGGCTCAAGGCGGCGCCGTACAGATGCGAATCTACACCTTCGATGTAGAACGACATGGTTGGGTTTGGAGCGCTATTCACGAGGTGGATTTTGGGGTGGTTAAATAGAAAATCGTACAATTTGGTGTAATTCTGTTCGAATTGTTGCCACTCCTTTTTGGGAATTTTGGTGAGCCAATCGAGGGCGGCTAAGAGACCGACAATTTCACCCCAAGCTTGCAAACCTGGTTCGAAACGCGTATAACGATGAAATTTGTCGGTAACGGAAAGTCGGTAAGTGTCCTTTTTTACGTCGTCTACCATGCCGCCACCAAGAAAACCGTCTGCGAGGTACGAAAGCAAATTCTCATGCCACGCGATGACGCCGAGCGACGGGGCGTAAAGTTTGTGCGCCGAAAAGCAAATCGCGTCGGACTCAACTCCGTGCAAGATGTCGCTTGAATGCGCCATAGCCTGCGCGGCGTCGATGATGGCAATTCCGCCCTGCCTGTGGACTTTTTTAATGAGTTCGCTGATATTTTTGAGCTTGCGACCATCAAAATTACTGGCGCAGTTGACGACAACTACGGCTTTGGTAAAATCGTAATCCGCTAGATTGATCGAACCGTCTGACTGGCGGCGTATCACTTCGCGCGGAAGATTTGTGCGGTTAGAGAACGCCATTGTGGCGAGAAACGGGGAATTGTGCTCGATTTCGCTGGTCATGACTTTGATGAAATGCTTAGGGTTGAGCTGAGATAAAATCAAGTTGATACCATAAGTGGTGTTAAGCGTGAAGGAAGTGGTATATTTGCGCGGCGATAGCTTCAGGAATTTCAGGACCTTCGTGCGAGCTTCCTCAACTTTTTCATCGGTTTCTACACCCCACTTATATTTGACGCGCTCGCCACAAGAGTTGTGCTTAGTGTAATAATCGTTGATAGCATCGATGACTGGTTGCGGGCGCAAACTTTGACAGGCTGCGTCCAGATAAACTTCGCCTGGTTTTATGTAATCAAAATCGTTTGTCATGCTTTTATTATACACCAAAAATACCCCACGCGGGGGCATTTTGGCAATTAGCTAACCGTAAAATTAAGCGAGCTCGACAGTAGCGCCAGCTTCTTCGAGAGCTTTCTTCATAGCTTCAGCGTCAGCCTTAGCGACCTTCTCCTTGACGGTGGCAGGTGCACCATCGACGATAGCTTTAGCTTCGCCAAGACCAAGACCGGTAGCTTCCTTTACAGCCTTGATGACTGCGATCTTTTGAGCACCAGCGTCTTTCAAAACAACGTCGTATTCGGACTTGCCTTCGTCGGCGGCAGCATCACCGCCAGCAGCGACAGCTACAACAGCTGCAGCAGGCTCGATGCCATATTCGTCTTTTAATAGGGTTTTGAGTTCATTGACTTCGAGAACAGTCATGTTGACCAATTCTTCTGCCAATTTTTTGATATCAGTAGCCATAGAATCCTTTCTGATAGTATTAAATTATATTATTCGGTTGCTTCGCGATTTTCAAGACCAGACACAACACCGTTGATACCAGAGAGAAGCATATCGACGACTTGCGCGATGAGCTCGTTCTTGGTAGGAAGGTTACCGAGAGTGGTGATTTCCTCTTTGGAGAGGTTGGCGCCTTCGGCATTGAAACCACCAATGAGTTCCATTTTCTTGTGAGTTTTAGCGAATTTAGCCAAGACTTTGGCGGCGTCAAAATCTTCGTCGGTGCCAAGGGCATAGAGCAACTGGCCAGAGAGCCCAGAAGCGTCAGTGTCTTTGTAAGTGGCGATTTCTTTCATCGCGACTTTAATGAGACGGTTCTTGACGACTTTGATTTTAACATTCGCTTCGCGAGCTAACTTTCTGAGCTCTTGCAATTCGGCAACAGTGAGACCTTCGTATTTGGCGTAGGCGACCATCTTGGAATCGTTCAAAAGCTCAGTCAGATCAGCAACCAATGTATTCTTTTTATCTTTTGAAATTGCCATAAAAAGTTCCTTTGGTTATATTCGGTTATGTTTGATAATGGTTAGCTAATTGTAAAATAGCGTCACCAAATAAGATTTGCTCCTCGGTGGCATAATTAAGGTCTCCCCGCCACTGTCTTTGGTAACTACTTTTAGTATACCACAGATTGAGATTTTTGACAATGGGGCTTTTAAATTCACGTGAGGCTCGGCTAGCGATTTTTGGTCGTAAGGAACTGAAAAACAGAGCCCATAAGAGTAAGTCCGAACAAAATAGGCCAATAGTAGAGTCCGAAATTAAAGTCCGGAAGTAGCACAAAAGCCGCAAACAGCATCGCATAGGCGCCCGCTAAGGCGGTGAGAATAATGGTGACCGGCTTCATCATGAGAACTGCAGCACCAGCCGCAATAACACCGACGATTCCGCCCGTAACCAGAGTCGACATATCGGTACCAAAATAAGTAACCGCAACCAACATCGAGAGCGCAAAGGCAATGCCACTAACGCAAAATTTTTCGATAGAAAAACCGAGCAACGCCGGCAGCAACCCGCCAGCGATGGTTAGGAGATTTTGATAGAGGGAATTTTCGGCAATTTGTGGAATAGCCCCGACGATGGTTGGCATAAAATAGGCGGTCGCCAAAAAGCCCAGAATAAACCAAATAGCGAAAAAAGCGGTCTTTTTAATGCGGTAACCGAATAATAATACGGCGAAACCCAGCACGAGGGAGATAAGAGTTTGGTATGGTTGCATGAACCCTAAGACCGAAGACAGTGTGTCGGAATTAAGACTAGACTGAGATATAAAAGTTTCCATGAGCTTATTATAGCATATAAATTTTTGTTGAGGAATTAAAAAAGACTCGCGCGATGCATGTATTTTTTACAACGTTTTTGCGCCTATCGATGTTTTTGAGGTGGAAAAGTCATTTCGAAAAAGTCTTGACTTTATGTTGGCGGTGATATATCATAATATTAATATTATATATTTAGACAGGATATGCGAGGTGATGTCTGAAATACCAGAAAAACAAATAAAAAGATTGCGTAGCCTCTTGGCGGAAGCAGAAATGAATATTTCTGCAGCTAAGGAGCTTTTTATTTCGATTTTGGGGGACGGAGAGACTATTGCGGCGCCGAGAGATACGATAGTTTCGACGCCAGAAGGTAAAATTATCGAAGGCGTTTTTGATGGGCAGATCATGATTGGCCCAGATGGTAAAAATTACCCAGTGCCGGCTAATTACGCTTCTAAGTCGAAATTGGTTGAAGGCGATATTATGAAGCTTACTATTACAGACGATGGCAGGTTTCTGTACAAGCAGATTGGTCCAGTGGAGCGCAGGACAGTCATTGGCACGCTCGTGCATCATGATGATAAGTATTACGTAGAAGTAGCCGGCAAGGAATATCAGATTCTTTATGCTTCCGTCACGTACTTCCATTTACGAGAGGGCTCACAGGTTTCGGTGACGATTCCAGCTGCAAACGAAGACGCAACTTGGGCGGCAGTTGAGGCGGCTTTGTAGCCGATGGGAAAAGCTTTATATCGCAAGTATCGCCCAGTTAAGCTGGCGGAAGTAATAGGACAAGAGCAAGTCACCGATGTACTGGCGAGTTCTTTAAAACAGGGGAGAATTTCGCATGCGTATCTTTTTGTTGGACCGCGCGGAACTGGCAAAACGTCCGTGGCGCGGATTTTTGCGCACGAAATTAATGGCTTCGAATACCAAATCGAAGACGATTATGTCGATATTATCGAGATTGACGGCGCGAGCAACCGCGGAATTGAGAATATTAGAGAATTAAAAGAACGCGTGACGATCGCTCCGACGAGTGGCAAATACAAAATTTACATCATTGACGAAGTTCATATGTTGACAAAAGAGGCTTTCAATGCCTTACTCAAGACTTTGGAGGAGCCGCCCGAGCATGTGATTTTCATCATGGCGACCACAGATGCACACAAAGTGCCGGCGACGATTACCTCTAGGGCGCAGACCTACAAATTTAAATTGGCAGACGCCGAGACGATGCATGCTCACTTGAAAATGGTTGCCGAAAAAGAACATATTCCGATCGAAGATGCTGCGCTTAAAGTGGTGGTAAAAAAGGGTGGCGGATCCTTTCGGGATTCGTTGTCGCTTCTGGATCAAGTTTCAACATTGTCGGATTCGCAGATCACTGAGACTTTAATAAACAATGCACTCGGATTGCCGGAAAATCAGAAAATTCAGGAGCTGCTCGAGGCTTATACTCAAGGCGAGCTGAATATTATCAGGGACTATTTGAAGGTTTTTCTGGAAACCGGTATCAAGCCAGAGACTTTGACGGAAGAGTTAATTAGGTTTATCGTTGATGCGCCGCAAGTGGCGTGGTTGAGACTTTTGTCGAAATTGATAGAGGTAAAAGCACCGTTTGCGGAGGCAAAATTGCTGGTGGCTTTATGTGAAGACGTTTCTCCTCAGGCAGTTGTGCCAGAATCACCTAAAACAGCAAAGATTGCAACAACCAAAAATGTCGTAGCGACACCCAAAACGACACAGAAACCCTCCGCAGAGACACCAAAGTACACTATTTCAGCGATGACAAACCCCGAAGTGCCAGCGAATACCACAATAAAGCACGCCGCTCCAGCGGTAGCGAGCTCAGAAGCGTCTGCGAATGCTGCAACAAACTTTACTTGGGAGAATTTTTTGGAATCCGTACGTGCAGAGAGTAGCGGAGTTTATAACTATCTAGAAAAATGCGATCATGAACTAAAGAACGATACTCTGCATATTTACCCTACTCAAAAAATCGCTTTTTCCATAATGACTAAGGACCACAACAAGGCAACGATTTTGTCGGCGGCTGGACTAAAAGTCATAATTCATGCGCACACCGATAATCCACAAAATGTCAAAAAAGACGCGACGCTCGCCAAAATTTCTGATATAATGGGAGGTGAGGTAAAAAATGACGGAGGAAACAACCCATTCTAAAGACGGCCGAGTGCCGCCGCAAGACATTGTGGCAGAAAAATCCCTAATTGGCGCCATAATGATTTCGAATAACGCACTCTCGGACGTGCTGACGATTCTGCGGCCGCGCGATTTTTATGAGAAGCGGCATGGAATCATTTTTCAGGCAATTATCGATTTGTATGACCAGCATAAGCCGGTCGACCTTTTAACTTTGACCGCGGAGCTGAAATCCACCAAAAAGCTAAAAGAAGTGGGCGGTGCGCCATATCTGGCGGAACTTTCAAATTTTGTGCCAGCGGCCTCGCACGCCAAGGCTTATGCGGAAATTATAGAAAAGGCCTCGGTACGACGGCGACTGATTACGGCGGGAACGGAAATCGTCGACAAGGCTTACGAAGATGACGCGGATGCAGGGAATTTGATTGGCGCGGCGGAGCGGGTGTTGTTTGAGGTTTCTGACAAGATTATTAAGAGCGATTATAAAGCAATTGACGAGCTTTTGGCGGATGCGTTTGACAGAATTGAAGAATTGCAGAAAAATAAGGGCGTGCTGAGAGGTTTAAAAACCGGTTTTCGCGATTTGGACAAGAAAACTGCCGGGTTTCAGAAGGGCGACCTCGTGATTATCGGTGCGCGTCCGGCCATGGGTAAGACGACTTTTGCGCAAAATCTAGCTTATAATATCGCGAGCATTAATAAAAAGGGCGTGCTGTTTTTCTCGATGGAGATGGCGGCGAACGAGATTATAGACCGGATGATTTCCGATGTGTCTGGGGTGGATAACTGGAAGATGCGGACGGGGAATTTGTCTGACGAGGAATTTTCGCGGATTGGCGACGCTTTGGCAGAGATGGACGAGATTCCGATTTATATTGACGACACGAGCTCGATGACGATTGTGGAGCTGCGAAACAAAGCGCGGCGTGCGCAACACGACCACGATATTGGGATTGTGATTGTGGATTATTTGCAGTTGATTCAGGGGTCGGACAGATATAAGGGGAACCGCGTGCAGGAAGTGACGGAGATTTCGCGTGGATTGAAGATTTTGGCGAGAGAACTAGAGATTCCGGTGATTGCTTTGGCGCAGCTTTCGCGTAACGTGACTGGGCGCGACGATCCGCGACCGGTTTTGTCTGACTTGCGTGAGTCGGGGTCGATTGAGCAGGACGCGGACCTTGTGATGTTTTTGCACCGCCCAGATTACTATAAGCAAAATGACGACAATTACGAGGAGACGCACATCACCGAGCTTTTGGTGGCGAAGCACCGACATGGCGCGGTGGGGAAGATTGAGCTCTACTTTCATCCGGAGCTTTTGCGGTTTATGTCTCTTGATACTACGCGGGAGGAGTAGTTTGGGTGAGGGTTGGTCGGCAGAGCAGCATATGACATTTTCCCCATAATAAAATTTATGTGGGAGGTCCTTCTCGGCTTGTTGCTTGCTTTGGCTACTTAATCGTACTCATGCCTTGGAGGCGTTTGATGATTCTTGGCAAAACCTGCATTACCTTTTTAACATCTTTTTCCGTATTGTCAAGCCCAAACGAAAAACGGATGGAGGAGTGTGCGACTTCGGCGTCGCCAGTTTTAGCCATGAGGACGTGCGACGGTTCGGTGTTACCGGCGGCGCAAGCAGAGCCGGTGGAGACGATAATACCTTCGGCGTCCAGATAGAGCTGGATCGACTCACCTTCGGCGGCGCGAAATGAGACGTTTAGGATATTTGGCAGGGAGTTTTGTATATCGGTATTTAAACTGCTGCCTGGAATTTTGGCAAGAATTTGACGGGCTAGCGAATCTCTGAGACTGCGTGTTTTAGTGTCGAATAATTGCGGTGTGTTTTGCGACCGGAGATGTTCCAACGCTGCCATAAAGCCCGCAATCCCAACCGTATTATAAGTGCCGCCACGTCGGCCATTTTCCTGCAAGCCACCAAGCATAAATGGCACAAATGGCACGCCAGTCCGCACATACATAGCGCCCACACCGAGCGGACCGCCGATTTTGTGCGCGGAAAAGGTGGCATAATCTAGACCGAGTTTGTTAACATCGATGGGGATTTTGCCGAGGGCTTGGGTTAAATCGGAGTGCAGATAGGCAGGACGACGATCAGTAACCAGAGATTTGCCCCAAGGGGTTTTTCGTTCCATCATTTCGGCGAGCGTGCGCGGAGCTGAGTTTTGGTGGCTTTTGGGCGGTTTTTCGGTAATTTCGTAGGCGCTAGGTTCTGCGCTCACCTCTGTAAATTGTGGCAAATCAAAAAAATCGCCAGTTTCATTATTGGCGAGCATAAAAGAGTAAAGCTTGGGGCTCAAATGCCCTCGGTAGAGCTTGGCTGGCGCCAAAATCGAATGATGTTCTAGGGGCGAGGCAATAATTTCACAGCCTTTGAAGGTATTGATTATAGTATTGTTAGATTCGGTTGAGCCGGATGTAAAGATGATTTCCTCTGGTTTGGCGCCGATAATTTCGGCGAGTAATTTCCGGCAATCCTCGACTTTTTGCAACGCCAAATGTCCCGGAGTGTGGAGCGCCGAGGCGTTCGCAAAAAACTGCGACTCAGCAACACGCATAGCGTGCTGAGCCTCTGACAAGAGTGGCGTCGTGGCCGCGTAATCTAAATACACCATATTTTTATTATATCGCCAGAAACCCCCTCAGTCAACTAGGGGGGCGTTCGATGACTAAACGCAGGTCGTTTGCCACTTTTTGGCGGTGCGAAAAAGATCGCATAATGATTTCTTTGCTTGCATTTTTTCGCTGTCGTCGTGAATAAAAAATGCCGATGATGCCACCGATTAAATGCGGTATTCCAAATAGCGCAATTACCAATTGATAGCTGGTTGCGCCAATTGGGGCGCCAACTATGAGGATTGCGCCAAAGAAAGGGTTTTGACAGAAGGACAACTTAACATGTTTGATCTTAAGAAGTGTTTCATGCGCAGAGGAATCAAGTTGTCCGACAAAGTGCCGTATTAGCGCGCCGTCCACGCCGTTGCTCAGCGGGTTAAACAGCGCAAGCAGACACTCAACGAAAATAACTTCTCCAAAAACTGCCGGTGTTAGTATGACAGAGAAGCGTGATAGCTGTACCAAAATCACCAATAATATTACACCATTTGCGACTGATGCGGTCGGCCACGAATCCTAACGGAAAATCGAGCAAAATGACCGGTACGGAATAAATTGACTGCGTCAGAACGATTTCGCCGGAGCTAAGACCGACGACGCTACCCTAAAATAGCGCCATAAAAGGCATCGATATGAGACTAGACGTAAACATCGGCTCGAGCATGGCAAGTGCCAAATTACGGCGCTGATTGTTGCGCGAAACCTGTTTTGAGTGATTATGCAAGTCGCGGCGTGAGTTTTGTTTTGGGTGGCAATGTAAATTTTTCTTCACAAAGAACTTCTTTCTCGAGAGATATAAAAGGGCTGTGCGCAAAACTTATGCGCCTAGATGAACCTCGAGACGGGGCGGTTGCTGCTGCGAGTCAAATCGGCCGATGTCTCGAGACTCGTCTAGAAAGCTGTTAAGTGTCAATTCTTAACCAAAACTGTGATATAATACTTATGTGAAGAAAAAGAAAACGCCGATTTCTAAACTTTTCTTATACCGTCATCGGTTTGTGATTTGGTATGTTTTGTTGGGGCTGGCTTATGTGTCGCTACTTTTCTCTCTGCCGCTCTTTGCACAAGAGGGACTCTCTGATGCGGAGATTTCCTCGGCGACGAGTTCTTATTACCTCGGTACGCATGGGGTTTTGGGCGGAGATTTGATAGATTTACCTTATCGGATTTTGCAGAAGATTTCCATTATGGTCTTAGGGTTAACGCCTTACGCGATTAAGCTTCCGAGTATTGTAATTGGGCTGTTTTTGGGATTGCTTTTGGTGTTGCTTTTGAATCGCTGGTTTAAGAATAATGTTTCGATTCTAGCTTCTTGTCTCGTGATTTTCTCTACACCTTTTCTGTTTTTGGCGGGATCTGGGACACCCTTGATTATGCTGGCTTTTTGGCCGACGCTACTATTGTGGCTCGGCTCCAAGATACAGGGAGAAAATCAGCCAAAGCCCGCTTATGTAATTTGGTTTGCGATGGCGGCGATTTTGGCGATTTTCACACCTTTTATGGTTTATTTTGTGGGATTTTGTGTGATTTTTGTACTTTTGCAGCCGCATCTACGTTTTGTGGTTAAGAATTTGCCCAAAATTTGGCTTGCGGTGGCGGGAGTTTTGGGGGTTGGAGCGATGGCGGTGATAGGCTACAACGCTTACGGCAATCCGTCGACGCTCGCGCGACTTTTACTGATGGAGGATTTTTCTATCGGCAACTTTGGGGAGAATATCAGGCATGGTCTAGCGCTGTTGTTTTCTTGGCGGGGAAATGTCGAGAGCGTATATCTTTCGCCGCTAGTCGGC
>CAVEGL010000015.1:0-10556 GCA_963615165.1 bacterium
CTGTGTACTAACCCTTTAACCTACCATAAGGAGGTAGATCATGCCTAAGGAGCAAGCAGTTTTATTAGATGCTATTCGTCGTTGTAACCATGTAATCGCTACGCTGAACGAAGACACTCAGTACGAGGAACTCGTTATGGCTCGCTTAACTAAACATGAGCTTAGTTGCAAATTGCGGTCTTTGTGCCGTGCTTTGTACGAACCATACGAATTACGCCAAATCGTAAAATAACAATACAGAAGTACATTTGGGTTGGTTCTCAGAAATGAGGACCTACTCACTATGTACTATTTTTAGCCCTCCAAATTTGAGGGGAAAATATACATTACAGATAAAATCGTGATTACGATTTTATACGCCCTACTCAGTTCTAGGCTACCACTGCGTCCCGAACGCAGTGCTCTACCAGGCTGAGCCACATCCCGACGGACGGGTATTTAGCACATTATTTAATGGTTTGCAAGCATTTTTGAAAAATTTTTTTTAGCTACGCATTCAAGGGTTTTAAAGACTATAAAGCGTTGCGGCACAAGGGTTTTGCGTTAGGTCTGGGCATTTACAATTATGCCCTACTTTTCGTGATAAATGCAAAAACCTCATTTTTTCTTTTAATTCAATAAAATAGAGTACAGCCTCTTTTTCGTGTGCACAGGTATGCTGATAAAAAACTGATAAAAAACTGATAAAACTTTGTTAAAGAATTTCACAATTTTTTGTTATAAGTATAGAAAGCGGAGCACCTTTAAAATAATTTTCCAATACCCCCTAAATTTTTCTGCGCAGGTCACCAATATTATACAGCTTATTTACAAGGAGGAAGGGCATATGACACCTTCTAAACGGTATACCGGTGTGCTGTGGCGGGAAAATAAAAAAGGGGAGAAGACGTTTTATATTCGTTATGACAACGTCTTCCATTCGGTCTCCGCAACTTCAGAAAAGGAGGCATACGATATGCGTATTGCCAAACTTGCCGAAAGAAATGCGGTGAATGCTGAAAAAGCGGCAGAAGCTCCTGTGGAAGAGGAAGTGACCATTAACCGCCTGTGGGACGAGTATTGTCGTTTTATGGGCGAGAAAGGTCCACGTGAAGCCGATATGCTTCGGTATAAAAAGTACTACAAAGATCGCTTTGGTGAAGCCTGCCCAAGCGATATTACCACGCAAGTGGTTGAACGGTTTAAGCGCTCGTTAGTTGGGCTTAAACCGGCAACGGTAGCCAACATACTGGAATTGCTGCGGCGCATTATTAACTTCGGCGTGAAGCAAGGGCTGTGCAAACGCCCGGACAACCTTGTTTTCAACCTGCCGAAGTTTGACAACCAGAAAACCGAAATGCTCACCGAAGAGCAAACCCAGCGGTATCTGAAAGCATTAGCCGAAGAGCCGGACAGAGTTGGGGCAACGTTCCTGCACATTCTTATGCTTACCGGCATGCGAAGTTCTTCGTTGTGCGGGTTGCTGTGGACGGACGTTGACTATGAAAACGGCACGGTTCTTCTTCGTGCGGAAAACGTCAAAAACGGCACCACGTCGCACATTGCGATGTCCAATACTGTGGTTGAGTTGTTTCAATCGCTGCCGAAAAAGAAGAACTCGCCGTATGTGTTCCCCGGGCGTTTTGGGGAGCATCGCAAAAACTTCAAGCGAGTAGCCAACAAAGTAAAGAAAGCGGCAGGGTTGCCCGCCGACTTTCGTCCCACGTACATGTTGCGGCACAACTTTGCATCGCAACTGGCGAGCAGCGGCAAGGTGGACATTTACACCATTCAACGGGCACTCACGCACAAAAGCATCGACATGACGCAGCGGTATGCGCATTTGTCCGATGCTGCGGCAAAGCGTGCCAGTGAAGTTGCCGCTGAAATTATTCAATAACAATTTAATTCGAGCCGGGGCGAGTGGATTGCTCCGGCTTTAATGTACGAGGTTTATTATGAACGAATTAGTTCAAGTAAATTCGGCTAAGTCCTGCACTGATTCCAAAGTGCAATTATTCAACAACAAAGAGTTTGGTGACGTACGTGTCATTATCCGTAGCGACGAGCCCTGGTTTGTCGGAAAAGATGTGGCGACGGCACTGGGGTATGCAAAACCCGAAAACGCAATAGCGACGCACGTTGACGAAGAAGACAAAACCACTACCCTGATTCAGGGGACTGGTTCTAACTACAAGAGCAACGCCGTTATTATTAACGAAAGCGGCGTATACTCTTTAATCCTGTCCAGCAAGCTTCCCAATGCCAAGAAGTTTAAGCGTTGGGTAACGTCCGAGGTTTTGCCGTCCATTCGTAAACACGGCGGGTATATTTCGCCGACCGGCTATATCTCACCGGAGTTCCTGGAACAGATGGCGCAACAAATGCGGAATGCACAAATGCGCATTGAATGGCTTGAAGTCGACAACGACGACCTTCGTGAGCAAATTGGCGATAACACCTATTACAAACAGGTGAAGGCGTTGCCGTGGTTGCTTGAGTACTTTGCAAAATCCGACGCAATGTACAAAGCCGTTGGCAAGCATTTGTCGTGGCTGTCCCGCAAAATGGGGAAGCAGTACAAGGTTATTGAAAACTCCGAGTACGGCTCACTGCACGCCTATCACATTGACGTAATCAACGCCTTCCACGAAGCGATTGAGAACGACGGCACCCTTCTGGAAAAATACAGAAAAGAAGAAAACGCATAACCCATAATTCAACACCTTACGGGCAACCCTTCGGAATTTCCGAATAGTTGCCCGCAAACCCATTACAAGGAGGCACTGATATGCCGGATAAAAAAGAAACACAGCGCAAGCGTAGCAAGCTCTATTACGATGCGCATATTGAGGAATGCCGTGAACGTTGCCGCAATTACCGTGCGGCGCACAAGGCGAAGTTGCTGGATTATTCACGGCAATACTACATTGAGCACAAAGCCGAGATTAACGCCAAGCGCAAAGCGAAGCGTGATGCAAATACAGAGGAACACAACGCAAAACAGCGGGCTTATTACGCTGCACATCGGGAGCACTTGCGTGCGCTCAACAAAAAGTGGCGTGAAAAGAAGAAGGCAGAGGACGCCGAGAAAATTAAAAAAATCGGCGAATAATTGTTATAAGTTAGAGAAAGTGTTGGGAGTGGCACTTTAACCACTCAAAGGAATACGCCTATGAATGACAAAAATGTGTTGGCGAACAAAGCGTCATTGGAAAGCGCACTTAACGATGTGGCTTCGGAACTGAACGTTGAGGGTGACCCCAAAAAACGGGCATTACTGAAACTGCAACAAATAAGCTTAGAGTACGAGCTTGATAAGTTGTTAAAGGAGAATCCAAATGGAAACCTTCAAAACCTTTACAAACCGCATGTTGGACGCAACGGTTAGAGTAACCACCGGTGTGGACGACGGCAAACTGTGGATAATTGCCAAGGATATTTTCAACTACATTGGCTTGAAAAATCCGTACTTGACAATAAAGAAGTTACGGGACTGCGACAAAATGAAAGTCACAGCCCGTGACCTCAATATTAAACAACCATGGCGGCTTACCCTAATTTCCGAACAGGGTATGTACACCATTTTAATGCGGTCTCGCAAACCGAAAGCGCAAGCGTTCCGTGAATGGGTGGCCGACGAAGTGTTGCCTGCACTCCGTAAAGAGTGTCTTACCACAATTACAGAACCTGCGCAAGAGGTGGAAGATTCCGAAGTTTTGCTCGACCCCGATTTGTTGATTAAGCTCGCCACCGAGTTGAAGCAACGCCGGGCAGCCGAGAAAGAACTATTGGAAAAGGCATTCGTGGCAAAGTCCAGAGCCACAAGGCTTGAGCATTTGGTTGGGCTGGGTGGCGGCAACAAAAACCATAATTGGTATCGTGTGCCCAGCATTCCGTGGTTGGACGAATACTTTAAATTGTCCGACCATTTATACAAGGCAGTGGGTGAACTATTGGAGACGCTGTCGGCGAACATGGATATTGAAGTTGCCAATGTTCCGGTAAACGACAGCAAAACTACCAAAGTTTTCCACAAACGCAGCATTTGGCTGTTAAAGAAAATGCTGGATGATGACCCCAAACTGTTAAAGAGGTTCAGAAAATGAACGAACAAGTTTCCGTTAATCGTGAAGATTTGCGCCAGTTAATGGCGTTATTGGACGGCTACATGGATTCACAGTGGGAGGCTGCCAACGAAGGCAAAGATTTCACTGACGAATACATGGAAGAGTTCCAAGATAATGAAAAATTTCTTGCGGAAATGCGCAGGAAGTATGATGTCGAATGAGCACGAAAGTTGATTTCGACGTGTACGTTAATGTACAGCTTACCATAAAGAAGAACATCGAGTCCGACAAGGATCTCGATGACTTCTATGATAAGCACAAGGACAAAATCGCCCAAATTGTATCGGACAAACTGAAAGCAGGCAAGTTCAGTTGCGAAAGTATAACATGGGCTGATTATAAAGTAAACTAATATTTTTCCAAGGTTACTGTGTGGCATGGCTGCACAGTAACCTTGCATTAAACTTTTTTATTTTTTGCCGTTTTGCTCGGTTTTTGTTTGCTGCGACCAGCGGTGAATGGCTTTAATTTTTATTTTCAGCTCTTCTATGTAGCCCTGCAATTTTATGGTGTATTTGAGCAAGTCGTTATTGGTTTTTCCGGTAAATTTCGGCTCCTCGTTTATCACAAACAGTGATTCCGGAGGCGTTACCGTAACCGTTTTAATTTCCGGAACCGTTATTACCTTTGTGCAGGCTGTTAATAACAGAATCAGGAAGAAGATTATCGCCCCACGAATCATTTTTTACCTCATTTACGCTGTTTATCCGTTCTTCGGTTTCTTTTTTTACCTGTTCGACGGCTTCGTCCCGCTCGATAATCACTTTGTCGATTACTTCGATGTGTTTTTGCTGAACTTCAACGGTTTTTGCCGTAGTTTGCGCCGCCTGTGCCGCTATTTGTTGATTAAGTGCATCAATTTGCGACTTGTAATAATTATAGCCGATGAAATTGGCGCACAGCGATGCTATAAAAAGCCCACAGCCGGTGTATTTCAGTAAAGTAAGCGGTGAAATCATTTTACGGTAATCTCAAACGGTTGATCTTCGAAGAAATTTTGAAAAACTTTAACGGCATGCTTGCTGTCGTTAATGGTAATTTGCTTGCCGTTATTGCTGTGATACATTCCAAGCAAAATACAGCCCAAAACATCGGACTTATACCCCTTATTTTTATCCCCTGCCGTGTTTCCGGAGTGAATAAGAATGGAATCTCTGTTCGGAACGTCCTTCACGTTGTAATAATTGCGCTTAAAGTGCGGTGAATACCGCATTGCACACTTATACGTTCCTGTCGGAATGCATGAATATTGCGATTTATTGTTCCGCCATGGCAATTCGAGCGTATTCATCTCGATTTCATAGTTGCCGTTACGCAATGTAACGGTGCCTTTGGTGCCCTGGTCGGTGCTGGCTTGTCTTACTAAGGTTGCGGATAAAGCCATAGCGTCACACTATCGTCAATTCCAGCGGTTTTCCGCCGGTAAATGCGTCCAAAGTAGCCAAGGCTTGCTTGCTATTGAGCACGCCTTTCTGATTGTCCAATTCACCGTTGTTTAATCCCACCAAGATACATCCCAAAACGTCAGATTTATATCCCTTCGACGTGTCCCCGGCTACATTTCCGGCGTGGATTAAAATATTCGAGCGGTCTTTTACATTCTGAACATTATAAACCTTCCCGAATTTCGGCGAATTAGTGATTTTGCAAGTATATGAGCCCGTCGGAATACAAGATACTTGCGTCTTATTCTCTTTCCAAGGCAACTCCAGCGTCTTTAACGTAATTTCGGAGCTGCCGTTCTTAATCGTAATGGTACCGAACGTACCTTCATCCGTGCTTTTACTTCTTACCAACGTCGCACTGATACCCATTTTAATCTCCGTATCTGGACTTCACCCTGCGCTTAATGGCGGTGCCATAATTGGTGTTCTCTTTCGGTGTTGAGTACTCCAAATTACACGCACGATTATCCAATTTATTTTCATTCTTGTGGTTAATTTGCGTTGCACCCGGATGCTTGCCCGCACTGCAAAACATTTCCGCCACCAAACGATGCAATAATACCTGCTGCACCTTGCCGTTTTTCGACAACTGCACATGAGCATATCCGCTGTCTTGCGCAATGGGGCTCACATACTTCTCAACCCCCTGCCCGGTGATGCGTTTAACCCGTCCCCGATTCGAAACTTTATACGTTCCGTTATACCCGGGAATATCCTTCCAAATTTCATCCGCACATTTGTTCAACATAGACAAAAACCTCTGATAAATATTGTGTGATTTCACTCTGAAAAATTATAAAAAATTTTAGTTAAAGTACTTGCTATTTTTTATCGCAAGTGGTAAATGCAAAAACACGACGGGCGAGTAACGTCATTTTACTTTGAAATAAAGTAGCGGCTCATAGTTAGTCGATTTGGGATAAGTCCCTTTATTACCAACGCCAACCGCCCGTCAAAAATTTGATTCCGTTAGCAAGTCTGATAAGACAGTGCTATGCGCCAACAGAACACGTTATTATGTGGATTATGCAACAGGGAGTCAATAGGTAATTGGGGCGGTGTCCGGTGGATGCCGCCCTGTTTTATTTTTCCAAATTCTCCGTGAAAATTGTTTACCGTTTACGAAGTACGAATTAGCTATTTGCTTTTTGCGGCTGTGACGCAAAAGGCACTTAGATAAATTGCCCTTTTCATCTTAAAACGGAGGCAACCATTATGAAACAAGGAGACGTTATTTTGGTAGATTTAGGACCTACCGCCGGACACGAACAGCAAGGCTATCGCCCTGCCATTGTTGTGTCATCCGACCACTTTAATCGTTGCGGACTTTGCACTATCGCTCCCATTAGCAACACCACGAAGGGGCCATATCGGGTGCAACTGCCGGAAGAGTATACAGCAAAGTTCGGCACCACGGGCTGCGTGTTATTTGCGCATATGCGCACCGTGGATATTTTCAAACGCAAACACAAATTGCTCGGGCAAACCAACCCGCAATTTGCACAGCGCATTATGCAGGCATTTGAGCAATCGTGTGTAAACGCTTAAATACGTGCAAACTTGCTTTGCCGGTATTTAAGAATTTTGCGTGGCGTGTGTGCTTTCCGCAGATGTTTTTCCTGCGGAAGCCACCGCTGCTGCCGCCTCTATTTTCATTTTAGCTTTTGTTGCAAAAGCTTTGGCTTTGGCATCGATAATATCGTTAAGGGTATCGCTGCCAACCTGTAAAATGCGATCCACTATTTCAATGGCACCATACCCGATTACAAAAAACACAATAAACTGCAAATCTTCACCCACATGTGCAGTCACCCACTTCGAACACATTCTGGCAAAAACAATGCCCCAAAATATTCGAAATATTGCACTGCGCCATGCAAGCTTATCGTGATACGCTTTATACCCTCCGCCAACGGCTCCGCCGAAGGTGGCAGGAATAATGGCAGGGGTAAAAATTGTATCCGCAATTTTATACATCCACTCCAATAGGGTGTTCATTTTAGAATATCCAATCTTTTAAGGATAATAACAGCAATATTAGAATGGTCACCACGGAAATTCTGGTAATCCAAAAATCACATGTCTCACCCACAGTTTTCGGGTGGTCCAGCTCGTGGTCGTAATATTCCATTAAGGTTTTATCAACCGGCATCATTTTTAGCCCCCTGCCGTTTTAATTTTTATGTGCTACCCGCAATAACTTCTCAAATACTTCATCAAAATGTTTTTCCAAAAAGCTCTTCCCCAAGCTCATAAAAAAGTCAACGCCCTGTAATCCGCAATAGCCCACTAAAAAAAGAGCGAACGGTACCACGTCGCTGCTGAGCCGCTGGGATAATACCGGAGATGCCACCATAGCGAGAATACTGCCCAGTATTATGGCTTTCACGCAATAGCCGAAACCTTTGTTGTTAAACAAGCCACGGCTCAGCCCTCCCATTGCCCCCAGAAATACGGACGAAAAGGCTATCTTTGCCAGCAATGCGCTTATTTCTTCGTAAGTCACCGCAGCCACTCCGTTTAGTTTATCACCGCCAATTTCCAAGGTCTGCGAATATCCCATATTTAATCCCACCAACTACAGCGTCTACCAGTAAAATAACCACTAAAATTGAAGCAATAATAAAAATACCGTGTGCCAAATACGTTATATGGCGCACACCTATCTCCGGCAAATTCATACTACGTAAAAGCTGTGCCAATAAATTATGTTCGCAGTCACACTCGTAATAAGACTTTATCACTTCTTGCTTTACGGTTCTGAAAAAGCCAAATACAAATGAGGCCACCCCGTCTATGAAGTTCCATGTTATTGTATTTGTGTAAGGCCCGCGCATATTTACACCCCCGGCCGCAAAAATATCTACATTAAATATTGCGGTTTTTTGCTGCCTTCTTTAACCGTTCCAGCCGGTTAAACCATCCGGGTATAAACTTCTTTTGACGATAATCGTATTGTGTTTTTCTGTAATATAACTTGGCACGTTCTTGTAAAATTACTTCCATGGCTTGCGTAAAATTAACTTTACGGGCTGCAATTACGGTGCTTGTGCGAATAACACCGTCTTCTTTCACGCCCACCGCTTTTTGCAAATACTTTATTGCCCGCGACTCCCCGCAATGTACTGCGGTGTCGTAAACCAGTAAATCCAAGCCACGGGGAAGGTCGTTACACCGGCACTTCAACCAAAAATATTTGTACATTAAGTCGAGTGCTTCCATAAACGAAAGGTCTTTTACGTCTTGCAACTCGGCGTGCTTTTTAATCGATTTCATAAACAACTGCGACACCCCGTGCTTCGTATAGCCGCCTTTGTCGTATTTGTCGTTGGACGGCTTGCCCTCTATGTCCAAAACAAACGCCTCGCATTCCAAAAAGGCTTGGTCGTAAATAAAGTTAAATTCGGAATGCTCCGGCGAAGTTAGGGTGTTTTCCGGTATTTCTTCTTCGGGGGCTGGGGGTATTTCTATTTGCAGTACTTCGGCGCTTGCCGGCGGCACCAACCACAACAGCAATGCCAGCACTATCCCGGGCAAGCAAATAACCACGCCCAAGCCCAGCCCAAGCAGGGCATCAATTACTTTTTGTCGCATTGGCACTGCACCATGCACATTTTACTCTGCTCGCACTCGCAGAATACTTTAATTTTTTTAGGAGGCACGCATATGGCTGCCACAATGCTCAGCACAAACGTAATCATCATAAGCACCATTAAAATTTTGTCCCAATTAGCGTCTTTTAACATTTTATCACCACGTTGTTATCAGCTGCGTTATAAGAAATCTAATAGTCCAAATAGTGCCGCACAAAAGCAGCGACATGAACATAAGTGCCATTAAAAACATCGTAAGCCTAAAGAAAACAGTTGCAAATACATCGCAAAACTGCTCACTCAGCAACCACTCGCCAAAACTTTTCACATACATAAAAATACCGCCCTTTAACCGCACAATAAAATTACTCTAAATATTGTGCCAAAGGACGGTATTATTAACAGGGTAAAGAAAATAAATTACACTGCCGCTTGCGTTTTAAAGTGTTTCACTCGGTCTTCAACTTCTTGCTGCTTTGCATTGTTGAAACGCTTGCGCCAATCGCCGACTAAATAGCCGGTGATACGCCGAATTTTGTTAAATCCGACGCCCGTTCCAACCATTCCGTTCTCGTCAACGTAGTCTGCATCGTGTTGCATAATTACGCCTGTTTCTTCAGCATTGCCTGAACTTCTTTCACCGCTTTTGCCAAGTCCTTCTCGGTTTGGCAATTCTTAAACAACGCCAAACGACAGGTCATGCACGGGACAAGCTTGTACTGATACCGCACCTTCTTTTGCTCGTAAGTAACCTCACCCGTTTCCGGATTCGTCACTTCAACCGTCTCGCCGGTGCCTTCGTTGTCAATTACCTTGTGCTTCGCATTCGTCTCTCCGGCTTCGTTCTCGCCAAGCTCTTTCTCAAATGCCCACATGTTAATAACATCATCCCGAATTAACCCTTCGAGATCTTCCTTCCACTGCTCTTTCGGAAAATTGTCGACTACATACTCGACATCTTCCCAACTGTTTAATGACTTCGGATAGCCTTGCATTACAGTCTACCTACCTTTTTGTAATAAATAAAAACATTTCTCAACGTCCGAAACAACGGTTGCACCCGCATAGTCTCGGATAACCCCTTACTTTGGCAATGCCTCAGCATACCTATCGCCGACGCAACTTGCCCCAATGCGTGCTTACGATTTAAGCGTTTACTTTTGGTTTCCAACATTTTCTCAATGCCACGCAATCGGCGACGCATACGCAATGCCGTGCGCTTCCGCAGAATAAGCCTGCCGTTGTGAAAATGCCGATACCCAAGAAAGTCCACGCCTTGGCTCGTCTTAAAAATATTGCACTTTGATAGCGTTAATTTTAACCGTTCGGCACAAAAATTTTTTATCTGCTCTGCCCAGTTGCGTAATACTGTTTTGTCGTCGCTAAACAATACAAAGTCGTCGCAATAC
>CAVEGL010000016.1:0-10206 GCA_963615165.1 bacterium
GAATGGCGACGATTATTCAAATGGAGCCACGGCGTGTGCGACGATTCGGACACGGAAGAGGTGATTGAGGAGGATAAAACATGAGAGAGTTGGCGGAGATTTTGTATAATTTGGATTTAGACACCACGGCAATTTTAGTGGCGGGTATTTCGGCAATAGCTACAATTTTGGGCGTGTTTATCACCTCCTCGGTGTCCAAAAGAGCCAACAACGTAAAAAAAGCGGTGCAAACGCAGAAAATCACAGACAGGCTTGAGCTTATTGAGGCAAAACTTGATGTACATAACGGTTACGCCGAGAGATTTGCGGAAATAGAAAAAGCCGTTGTCGCTATACGCAAAGACATAGAATATATCAGCAAAAATATTCAGTCGCAAAAAAAGAAAAACTACACAATTGCCGAGTCTGACCCAATTAAAAAGAGATAAATTCGTGTTATAATAAAAATATGCGGGACACCCCGCATTATTTAACGGAGATTACTATGTCAAAAGAAACTACGACGCCAAAAACAGAGGCAAACTCCTATTACTTCCCAGAAATTGGGGTATCTGTTCAGGCTAGCAATATAGACGAGGCCATCAAAAAGGCGAAAGGAGAAAAAATAAATGGCAGAATTTAAAGGAAGGTTGGTTAATGTTTCGACCGCAATCCAAAACGGCGACACCGTAGCAAGCGCCCCTGAGTATTTCTTTCCGTGGGTGGATTTAAGCTTTAGGGATGTGCTGGAACAGATCCAAAACGAGTCCGCTTTTGGTAATATCGCGCATTATAATGACATTATCACTACCGGAATACATGGCGAAGGCGATATAAAAACTAAATTGTGGTATAAGGGACTTTATTACCAACTTTATCTAATCTTTGGGCAAGCCCCAACCAAAACCGCCGGGAATGACGGCTCATACAAATACACCTTTACCATGCTAAACAGCAACCAGCACGCAAAAGGCACAATTTTCGTATCCGACCCGAACTCTCCTGTAAAATACCCAAGTGCTATGATTAACGAAGCAACGATTGAATGGACACCCAGCGACTTCGCCACAATGACGATGAGCATGATTTCAAAGAAATCTACCCCCACTACAGCACCAACAGCGGCGTTCGTTAATGACCATGAGTTCAGACCCGACAACCTTGAGCTTAAATTCGCAAGCACGGTGGCAGGACTAGAAACCGCGGAAGTAGCGACAAAATTCACTAGCGCGTCCATGGCGATTACTAAAACGGTGGAGGGAATCCAGACCAGCGACAGCGGGCAAGATTATGGCTCAATCACCAACGGAGATCTAGAGGCAACGATGTCGTTTGAAAAACTTTACACAGATACAGCCTATCGCAAAATGGCGACAAACAACACCGCACAGGCTATGAGCTTTGGATTTGTCGATAGCGTAAATAAGGCAGGCACAACCACCAATACCTCACTCAAGTTCATCTGCCCGAAGGTGATGATCTCTTCCTATGAGCCAAGTTTCGGGCTGTCCGACACGGCGACCGAGTCGATTGAATGTTCGGCACTTCTCGACCTGGCGGAAGGATACCTAATGAAAGCGGAATTAACTACAAGTTTTAATATTGGTTCATAATTAAGAGAAAAAAAGGAGCCCAAATGGATATAACACTACCAAGCGGGGGGAATGCGAAACTTAAAGACTTCGTGAGCCACAAAATGGCTCGCACCTTAAATAACATCATAATCGGGGAACAAAACTTGATGAAAATGCGGGGCGGTGTGGAACTTGAAGAGTTCGAACTAACAGGCGAATCAGCGCAAGCATACAACGATGCACTTGTAATGGGGCTAATTCTTGAATTAAACGGCTCTACGGCTGTTTCACAGAATGATTTGGATAATCTTAGCCAGAAAGACTTTGATGCGCTCCTGGGCGCTTCTAAGCAGATTTATGACCAAGACCAAGGAAAAACCGACCCAAAAGCCTAACGCGGGCGCAACAAGAATATCTGCGCGCCCTAGAGGGGCACAATGGTAGAGTTTCGCCGGATTTTACCGATACGCTAATTTGCGAAAAAATGGGATGGACTTATGCGGAATTGCAAGACACCCCAGACTGGTTTATTAGGGTGGTGCTGGCAAGGATGCAAGTGGAAAGCGAACATCAAGAACGCGAAAACAAAAAGATGATACAAAAACTAAAACGGACAAAATAGCTCGGTGGGGGCTATTTTTTTGTGATATAATTGGAGTAGATGCGGGAATTGTCCCGCTTTTTTAAGGAGATTTTGATTTCATGGCAGTTTCTAACACGATGACGGTTACCATTACCGGCGACGCTACCAAGCTGAAGTCTGCCCTTTCAGACGCAAAAGTTTCCGTCAATGATTTTGGCAAAACTGCCGAAACGTCGGGCGGGAAAATCAAAAATGTTTTTTCTGGGGTGGCGAAAGTCGGGGCGGCCGCAGTTGCCGCGGCTGGTGCGGCGGTGGCTGGAATAGTGAAGTCCGCGGTGAGCAGTTTTGCGGATTACGAGCAACTGGTGGGCGGCGTAGAAACGCTTTTTAAGGGTTCTGCCGACACCGTCCAACAATACGCGGCTGACGCATACAAAACGGCAGGGCTAAGCGCCAATGAATACATGGAACAAGCGACTAGTTTTTCTGCCAGACTTCTGCAAGGGCTGGGTGGAGATACCGAGGCGGCCGCTAAATATGCAGATGTGGCAATCACCGACATGGCAGACAATGCTAACAAAATGGGGACGAACATTTCCCACATACAAGACGCATATCAAGGCTTTGCGAAGCAAAACTACACCATGTTAGACAACCTTAAACTCGGCTATGGTGGCACACAATCCGAAATGGCGCGCCTTATAAACGATTCGGGTGTTTTGGGCGACAGCATGACGGTAACCGCCGAAACTGTGAATGACGTATCATTCGACAAGATGATTGAGGCAATCCACGTAGTGCAAGAGAATATGGGGATTACAGGCACAACGGCAGAGGAGGCGGCAAGCACAATCAGTGGCTCACTTTCCAGCATGAAGTCTGCGTGGGGGAACTTACTGACTGGCGTGGCAGATGACAACGCGGATTTTGGCAAGCTTATGGAAAACATGGTATCCACCGCAAAAACGGCTTTCGGCAATTTATTGCCTAGAATCCAACAAGCGCTGGGCGGAGTAGCGCAACTAATTGCAGAACTTGCCCCAGTGATAATTACGGCGCTCCCCGCGTTATTCGAGGAGGTTTTCCCACCGCTGCTGGAGGCAGCAACCAGCTTGATTATTGGGCTTATCGAGGCTCTGCCTGCGTTAATAGACACTATAGTTGTGGCGGTTGTATCCCTAATCCCCACCATAATATCACAATTGCAATCTATAATCCCGACTTTGACGAATAGCCTAATATCGGCGGTAATATCAATAGCCCACGCGCTAACAGACCCGGCAAGCCTGAGTGCTATTCTCGGGGGAGCGATAACGTTATTAATGGAGATTGTGAATGCAATCCCCACTATCGCGACAGCGGTGTATGGCGCGTTGCCAGGGATAATTACTAACATTGTAACGTTCTTGACAGACCCCAACAATATAGGAATGATAATAAAAAGTGCAATAGAGTTATTCTTTGGGCTGGTAAAGGCAGTCCCGCAAATTCTCGGGGCTTTACTCGGAGCCTTTGGGGCGCTGGTAGGGAATCTGTGGAATGGAATCAAAGGGATGTTCGGCAGTTTTGCCGGCAACTTTGGGGATTTTATCACCGGCATTTTCAGAAATGCTATAAATGGGATGATTCGGTTTATTGAGAATTTTATCAACTCTCCTATTAAGTTGATAAATGGCTTTATTGACGTAATAAATGGCGCTTTCGGGGTGGTTGGCGTGCATATCGGCAATATTGGATTGGTAAATCTCCCCCGTCTTCAACATGGTGGAATTATCGGGGGGACGTCCTATACTGGAGATCACCAACTGGCAAGGGTGAATAGCGGGGAAATGGTGATTAACCGCAGCCAACAAGCCGCGCTTTGGGATGCGATTTCCGGCGGGAACTATGGCGACAGCAACAGTAGTACGGTGATAAATATAAATGTAGATGCTAGCGGGCAAACAGACCCCGACGGGATAGCAATAGCGATAGCGAAAGCGATGAACAAAGCCTTTATCTCGCAGGGGTTGCAGCCGAATCTAGCTAATGCAGGGAGTTTGCGATGACGATTTACAACAGCACAATTTCAATAAACGGAACGGCACTAAGCCAACAGCCGTCAAGTTTGGACGAGAGCCCGACGGTGGTTTATTCAGACCAAACGAGCATATCGGGCGCAAAAGAGCGCCAAACTTTTGGGACGAAGAAACGCGCAGTCCTGGGGTGGGAAAAAGCCACCCCGGAGCTGGTACGGGAGATAATCGCACTGGCAACGGCTGGGGCGTCCGTATCTTACTCCAACTCAAACAGCGCATTTTATAACGGAACAAATTCATTCACTGGAGTGCTTACGATTTCGGCGAGTGAATACGTGCGCGGGGGGAGCGGGTTATCCTCTCTTGAAGTCATAATCGAGGAAGGGAGTGGTGCGTAATGAAGACCGTATCAGCCGCCTTTACCGACGCGGTACATTCTGCCTCAAAACAATACAACTACAAGGCACTGTTCTCGTGGGATAAATCCACCGACAACGGAGAATACGTTTATACAGACGAGGGCGGACATTGCGCAAGTTTCAGCGTTACGCGCAAGACCTCCAAACACCCATGGGGGCTTGTAATGGCAACCGCAAAAATAACACTGAATAACGCCACTGGCAGATTCTTCCCCGGCAAGGATGCGGCAATTGGGGCTTATGTAGGATTGCCGGACCGCCCAATCAGGCTACAAGTTGGGGTGGGCAATGAATACATCAATTTATTTACCGGATTCGGGGAACGTCCTCGGGTTTCTTTGGTGGGAAGCCAGCTTACTCTGTCGGCGAATGACGTAATAATTCGCTTAAAAAACAAGACCAGCGCCCTAGGCGGGCAAACTGGCAAGCGTTTAGACCAGATAATTGCCTTGCTATTACAGGAGGCTGGTTTCACTGATTCGCAGTACGAGCTAGACATTTCCACACAGGGGGCGATAGGCTATTGCGCACCGAATAACAAGAAAATCTCCGATGTGATAGATGAACTGTGTCAAGCAGAGCAGTATTTAGTCTTTGCAGATGGTGACGGCAAAATCCACGGCTGGAATGCGTCCCACCAAGCCACGATATCCACTACATCATGGGATTTTACGGTAGATAATGCGACCTCGATAGACTTTGCGGGGACGAGTGTCTTGAATGATGTGCTTGTAGAAACTAAGCCTTTCCAGCCGGTAGCCTATTCAAAAATCTTCTCGAATAAACGGGCTGACGACAGCACGCTAGTTCCAGCAAATGGCACGCTGGATATATGGGCGAACCTTGCAGACGCAGACAACAACACAATTTATGCTATAGATGTAGATAATCCAACCTATGGCGGGGAGGGGGTGTCTAACTACCTCACGAATGTGTCCGCGGACGGTACCGGGGCAGACAATAGCGCCGCGATTTCAGTTAAAGCAAACTCAATCATGGGGGCGACTATAAAAACTACTTTTGCCAACAGCTCATCCATCCCGACTTATATCACTCAGCTTGAATTTTTCGGCACAAGCGCCCAACAACAAAATTACACAAGTAAAAGAGCGATAGACCGCACTAGCATTGCTACGTATGGGACAAACCCCGACGATAATGGCGAAACGTATGTGATAAGTTCAGAATACATTCAGAGCTCGGAAAACGCTACGCAGGTGGCGACTAGAATGGTGCTAGAGAACTCCTCACCATATTCGCAAATTACTATGGGGACATTTATTGTACCGCAATTGGAGATGGGAGATTTGGTAGCCGTAACGGTGAAAGGGCTACTGGAACAAACTACTTTTCAGATTATGGGGATAACTTTTTCAGCGGGGGAATCTGCAAATTTCAAACAAACTCTAATTTTAGACGAGTTCCAACAGAGCAACTACTTTGTTTTAGATTCATCTGCGTTGGACGGAGGGAGGATACTAGCACCATGACGGTAGAGGTTTTAAGCTATAATGACGGACAGAAAATCATGAATAACACCGAAATGAATTTATTGAACAAAAGCGGTGGGATATCGGTTGAGGGGGCAAGCAAAACTACAATGGCAAGAATGGACAACGACGGTTTCACTTTGCGGAATGCGCTAGGGACAATAATTGCCCAAATGAACGCGGACGGGTTCGCATACTTCAGCAATAGTGGGACTAAGATTGCGAGTGTTGGGATAGACGGCTTTGAGTATTTTGATGGCAATGGGAACAAGATTGCAGATGTGGATACTAATGGTTTCAATTTTTACGATAATAATCAAATTTTGCGGGCTACGATTTCACAATCTGGCAGTGGAAAAGTACGAATGCTGGTATATGACGAAACAGGCAAGGCGATTACAATCATGGGGCAAGACCCGAAAGACGGCAAGCCTGTAATTGCGGCTAGCGTGAGCGGCTATGACGTAGAAGAGGAACTGGCGGCATGAGCGTAAATTGGCGGAATTTTGCCTTTAACTCCAACGGTGGGGCGGAAAAAATCGTAATAGCCGATGAGCGAACCATCTCGGCAGACGAGTGGGGGGTTTTCTCCCTAACAGTGAATCACAGTCTAGGTTTTACTCCGCTGGTGTTTGGGGTTTATTCTATAGACAATGGCACAACATGGGAAGACCTGGACTTTTTTGACGTGGAACTTCATACCAACGGTGGCAATACATGGGCATCTAACACGCAGTATGGGATGGATTGTTCTCCCTCCACGTATAGCGGCGACACTATAAAAGTCCGCCTGTTTGGATTAGCGCCGATGGGGGTTTCTCCGACAATAGTCCCGCCGAGTCCATTGACTAAGTTTTATTTTAACTCTAGAAATTTATATGATGTCTTAATATTCGAGGGGGAAAGCACCTTATCCCCAAACGCTGGGGAAACTACGCTTTGCACGCACAATCTAGGGTATGTACCAAGAGTGGAAGCATGGAAGACATATCTATCCGACTCCTCCACTCGGACGATGAGGATAGCGGGATATTCTGCAATTTCCAGCCAATACGGGACATCAACATACCAATCCCGTGTTGGTATGCAGATTACTGACACTGTGCTTAAGGCGGTATATATAGACACCGCGACCGGGGCGGACAGCGTAAAAATTCAATACAAGCTTTATGGGAGGCGCAATGGCTAATTACTCAAGATTTAGAATGAGTTCTAAAATTCCGTCTATCGGTGGGCTGGGCGAGGCTTCTGCTACGATAATCCTGCCCGAGGTGGCGCTGTCATCTAATAGCGACACAAGGACGGTAGATATCACCGTGCCGAACGGGGCAATTGCCAGCTGGACTATGCACATAACAAATTCGGGATATGACGCAATTATTGTGGGCACTAGTTTCTTAGATGAGCGCACGTCTAGCGACGGGACTTCCGCTACATGGTATCTATTGCAAAGGACTTCGGCGACCACATACAGATTTACGGCGCGCAGAGAGAGCCAACTGACGTACTCCGAAACCTTTCCAGCGACGACAATAACCGTGACAGGTAGGTTTTATAATGTATCGTAGTGGTAAAATAGAAGAAAGGAGAAAGAGCATGACAAATAAAACGACACCAACAGACGACTTAGCGGAGTTGCAGGCAATGGCTGATTATTACGCTAAGGAATATGCGGAAGTTTATTTTGTGCGGGATTTACAAGCCAATGTGATTGTGGCTGTAGAGGCATTCCCAGCGCGACCGAACAGACCTGCGGTAAAGCGCAACGGGCGCGTGTTGAATTGTTTTAATTATAAACAACGGCTTTTGTCCAGCCGTGAAAGGTTCGACCTCGCGCCAACCGGCAAGCCGATGGTTGGATATGAGTCGATTTTTGGCAATGACACAAGGCTCGGGGATACCGAGAATGGAGTAGTTCCGACCAGCAACGCAAATAATGAAACTTTGGCGAGTGCAGAGTTTGGGATAAGTTCTCCATTCGAGGAGGCGAAGATTAGGGCGGAGGTGCAAAAAAACGAAACCACGGCGGATTATGAGTTAAAAACTAAAGACAACGGCAAAACCGTGGAGCGGTTCGAAACTTTTGCCGTAGAAAGGGTAAAGTAATATGGCATATACAGCGGTATCTTTCGTCTATGGTGAAGTCTTAACTTCGACAAAAATGAACCTTTTGTCCGCCAATGACGCAAGTTTTAATGACGGCACCGGAATTGGCGCGGGGGTTATAAGCGGTAGCGCCCTAGCCCCCGGGGCAATAAGTAGTAGCACATTGGCGAGCGGGGCGGTGACCACCGACAAACTGGCAAATGGGGCGGTAACCTCCGACAAATTGGATTCTTTGGTGAAATGGAGCTATACCAAACAAGTGACAATAGCCATGCACTCGTCTGGTGGGAATGACACTTTTAGCATTGACATCACGAGCCTACCGGTTGGGGCAAAAGTGTATGTGAGCTTCGACGGTTACTACTACTTCAACGCAAACAAAGAGGGGCATGTAAAAATAACATACGCCGGGGCAGATTTTACGCAGAAGCGCTGGATGAATAACCGCGCCAGCACGGCTTGTTCGATACAATTCTCCATCTCGGCAATAATTACAAAGACATCGGGGAACAACACTATCGGGTGCTTTGGCGACGTCACTTCCTCCGCCGCCGCGTCCTATGCTACGGTTTCCGCTTTTAGAATTGCATAAAAAATGTGTTATAATAATAACCATAATCATAGAAAAGGAGGCCCTATGGAGAGCAAAACCATAAAGAAAACAGTCGCGATTGTGCTGATTCTGGTGGCTGGAATCCTTGCGGGAGGATGCGCCACTCTCACACTCGAAAAAACAGACGGGAATTACAAAATCACGCTGGAAACTGGCGCAACGGTGGAATTGGCGGAAGAACAAACCGACGCCGTTTTGATTGGAGATGACGGCGAGGAAGATATTGTCGAAATCCCAACCGTGGAAACCGTCGATGGTGGTGAAATCACCGACGAAGAAAACGGACAAGGGGCCTGGCACGATACCAGCACCTGGCAAAATTATAAAAATTCGGTAGGATTGAAAAATTGTATCCAAAACGCATACGGCGGGCAATGTTTCGCGCTTGCTAATGACTTCTGGACAAACTACACTGGGCGCGCGTTAAGTTCTTGCGGTACAGGCGCGGCAAAAGGCACAACTAATTGCTGGGAGTATAACGCCGGCAATGATTTTGTGATGATTTGGGATAAAACTCAGATTTTGGCAGGCGACTGGGTTGTCTTCAGCGGTGGGACCTGGGGGCATATCGGCATGGCGGTAGGAAACTACAATAATGGCTATGTAGCATTATTTGGGCAAAATCAAGGCGGGGAGAGGTGCTCACTCGGGGGCGGGGCAACAAACATCATTAATAAATCCACAAATGACTTTATAGGCGCTTTCAGACCAAAAACCTATATTGTACCCGAACCGACAGCAGATACCCCTTCTGAGGGCAATACTGAGGCTACAGAGGGTATAATTCATTATTCATATGTGGCAGGTGATTATTTTAGTAAAGTTCTGGTGGATCTCGGGCTAGACGAAGGCAGGCTTTGGGGCAAAGACGGTACAGTTGCTTACTATACCAAACAACTACTCGAACAGGGGGTTTTGGACGCTCGGGGGAATGTAAAAATCGGGATTGATTTTACCCTCCAAAAGCGCTAAAATTAAAAAAGAAAATTGTTTTTTCATACAAAAAGCCACCACAAAACTGCGAGGTGGCTTTTTGGTTTGGTTGATAGACTGTGCGCTTTTCCATGGTATAATAGTGGGGAGGAAAATCCTAGAAACTTACGGACATACAAGACAGGGGAGGTGTCAAGATGTCTAAACAAACTAAAAAAACAAGGCAACAGACAGCACGTATCAAGGCAAGCTTAACAGCGAACGGAGTAAATACTCATCATCTTTTATATCCAAAGAAGAACTGGGACAGCGGGTATCGCAAAAAACTACGGGACCACCCCTACACGAGAGTGGATATTCCGTGCGACAGCTTGCACAGAGAAATCCATAAGAAGATTTTTGAAATCCCTATCGCGGGGGAAGAAATTTGCGAAGAAGTCTATAAAACGCTGACCGACTTATTGAATAGGAAAGTCATAACTCTCGCAGAT
>CAVEGL010000017.1:0-10024 GCA_963615165.1 bacterium
GTGTGCTGTAGCGATACGGGACAGAGGCAAACCCTACCTGTTGCAAGGAGTGCTATATAGCCTAGCTCGGGCATGCACGCTTACCGCTAGAACGTTATAGCAATGTAACGTCAAGATAGATGGTTGCCAGTTGCTTTTCATGCAACTACAAAACCCGGCTTATTGACGGCTCAAGGCTTTATGCCCATCCTCAAAAATCAGCTATCTAGAGGCTGATTTTTGTTTTAAGACATTTTTAAGGGGGACTCTATGTTTCCATTCGGCAGAAAACGTAGCCACTTCCTAGCGCAGATTTATTTTTTTGTTCAATCTAATCGAAAAATTATACAACAAAGTCATCAGGGATATTCGAAGCCGCCACCAGGTAAATTATTAAACGGCAGTATTTTATTCGTAATTGCCAGAAACTTATACCCACACTATTCGTTAGAGCCCCAATCAGGGTTACCCGCATTCAGTAAAAGTGACGATATGCTGCAGAAACACCACAAAAGAAGTCAAAAATACCGCAACCGACCCAGGATATCGTAGGTTTTTCTTATAATAATGGTTAAGACGTTGTAAAAAATACCTTGCAAGCAATCAGATAAAAATAGAGTTTTTTACAACAAAAATATCACCCCCCTCAGGGTGACATTTTTTGTTGTAAGCAAGATTATTTCTTGGCGACGTCCTTTTTAGAATCGATTAGACCCTTTTTCTTCAAGGTCCTTAGCGCCGAAGCCGACACATTACATTTAATTTTTTGCCCATTTATTACGAGCGTGCGTTTCGAAACATTCGGCTTAAAAACCTTGCGAGTATGGCGTTGCGAAAAAGAAACATTGTGACCATACATCTTGCCCTTACCGGTAATTTCGCAAATTGCCATATTACTTCTCCTTTACTGTATTTACGATTTGTTTAAAAGCTTCAGGATTATTTACTGCTAAATCCGCCAAGACTTTGCGATCAAGCGTAATATTTTTCGCCTTCATTCCGGCAATTAGCTGAGAATACGAAAGCCCTAATTCTCTAGAAGCATTATTGATGCGAGTAATCCACAACGCACGCAAATCGCGTTTTTTGTTGCGACGATCGCGATAAGAATATCTTAGCGCCTTAATTACGCCCTGTTTTCCTAATCGGTAGCTCCTAGTGCGCGCATGTTGCATGCCAGCAGCTTTTTTCAAAATTTTCTTATGTTTTGCGTGTGCAGTTACGCCTCGTTTTACTCTCATATTAAACCCCTAATGCCGTCTTAATGTTTTTCTTAATTTTCCCGTTGATTGCTGCAGCGGTTTTCATGTTGCGCTTTCTAGCTTTCGACTTCTTCGCGAGAATATGATTTCCAAAAGCTCGTTCTCGCATCAACTTACCGGAACCTGTAATTCGGACCCTCTTGGCGGTACCCTTATGTGTCTTTAATTTTGGCATAATTTTTCCCTTTATTTAAGTATTATTGAAGCTAGTTGCCTAGCCAAAAGTGCAATCAGTTAGCCGTAAAAGTAGGAAATTACTTCTTCCGAACTCCGACTGATAGGTTTCGCCCATTCAACTGCGGTTTTCCCTCTACGATCACATCTTCGCCCAGTAAACCAATCACCCTATTTAGCAATTCGCTCCCCAGTTCCTTATGTGTCATTTCTCGCCCGCGGAAGATAATCAAGACCTTCACGCGATCGCCATCGTCAAGGAATTCGCGCATTTTGCGAACTTTGATATTGAGGTCATTGTCGCTAATCTTGAGACCAATCTTCATCTGTTTCAGCTCGGACTGTTTTTCACGAGCCTTTTTCCGATTCTTGGCTTCTTCTTTCATCTTCTGGTACTGATATTTGCCCCAGTCAATGATTTTAACGACAGGAGGATTAGCATTGGCGGCAATTTCCACCAAATCCACCCCTTTCTCCTTCGCTAGAAGTTGGGCTTCGCGACTAGACATAATGCCAAGTTGCTCCCCGCTAGAACCAATTACGCGTACCTCAGGATATCTAATTTCTCCATTTAAACGGGTGCGTGATGTAGTTTTTATGGTAGTCCTTTCTTCTTTCGATTTAACCTAACATAAATTATATCAAACCCTTCCCTAAAAATCAAGCCTAAACCAGCAATAAAACCAGCATTTTTTGGCACATTCTACCGCTGTCGATAATTCAGCGCCTCCGCCAAATGTTTTAGTAGAATCACGTCAGAACTGTCTAAGTCCGCAATAGTCCGCGCCACTTTGATAGTTTTAAAATAAGCCCTGGCCGAAAGCCCCAATTTCGTAGAAGCATCGTTTAAGAGCTTTTTGGCGGCATCCTCCATCTTGAGCAGAGTTGAAACCTGAAAAGACGACAGGGAACTGTTAAAAGTTCCATCTCGCCCGTAGCGTTTCCGCTGCCTCTCTAGCGCCATTGCTATATTTTTCTTCACGGTTACATGTTGGCTAGAATCGCGACTAATTGGCGTGAGCAAACTCTTATTTTCTACTTTCTCCACTACGATATGCATATCAATCCGATCAAAAAGTGGTCCAGATATTTTTTTCTGGTAATTCTGAATTTGTATCTCTGTGCATTTGCATTCATGAGACGGGTCGCCCAGATAACCACAAGGACAAGGATTCATCGTCGCGATCAACATAAAATCTGCTGGATAGATAGATTTGCGGTTTGTTCGCGAAATTGAAATTTTTTTATCTTCCAGCGGCTGACGCAACGCCTCTAGCGCTGGCCGTGAAAACTCTGGCATCTCATCCAAGAACAAGATTCCCTTATGCGCCAAAGAAATTTCGCCAGGCGTTGCTAACGCACCACCACCGATGATGGAAGTAGTGCTAGCCGTATGATGTGGTCCCCGAAACGGCCGCGCATCAATAATCTCGTCTGTCGTTATGCCAGCAATAGAATAAAGTTTGGTTACCTCGATTTTTTCCTGATCACTAAGTTCTGGCAGGAGATTTGCCGCCGTCTTCGCGAGAAGCGTTTTCCCGGCGCCAGGCGGCCCCGATATTAAAAGATTATGGTGCCCGGCTACCGCCACTTCGATCGCTCGTTTTGCCATCTCTTGTCCTAAAATATGATCTAGAAGTGCCCCAGAAGCACTATTTTGCACAGATTTTGGCTCGCTGTTCTTACTTGCACTTGTTAGTTGAGTCTGTTTTTTGAGTCCCAAAAACAGTTCCTGAAGAGTCTTGACCCCATAAATAGAGATACGCGAGGCCAATAAAGACGCTTGAGGTATATTTTCCATAGGAATATATATATCCGTATAACCCTCAAGGATTGCCGTCTCGATAATATTAATTATCCCTTTAACTGGACGAATCTCTCCATTTAACGAAAGCTCCCCCACAAACATTTTTCCGGATACATCTTCTTTCAAAATTTGGCGCGCCAAAAACAGAATCGATAGCGCGATAGGCAAGTCTAGATAAGCACCATCTTTAGGCAATTCTGCTGGGGCGAGATTTATGGTGACTTTTCTATCTGGGAACGTAAAGCCCGAATTCACAATAGCGCTTCGCACCCGCTCCTTTGCTTCGTTGATTGTTTTGTTGGCCATACCTACGATATTGAAGGCCGGCAAGCCTTTATTGGCGTCGCCTTCCACTTCGACCTTCTTGCCTTTAAAACCGTAGGGAATTGCTGAATATATTTTTGCGATCATGCACTCTTGTTAGCATAGATAAAAATAAAAAGCAACCCCGAGTAGCGCTAGAAAATATTCTGACCTCTAGTGCAACCAATAGCGTTTTGTTTTTTACCTTAGGTGGCATTGTGAAAACAAAAAAAACGGATTTTGGGATACGCAAAAATTATATAGAGAAGGACAGATAAAGCTTGTGGAAAACTCCAAAAATTGAGTAAAAAAAGTATGAAAAATCTATTGACATTAGGGTTTTTGGGCATTATAATAGAGGTAGCTTCTGAATAAAAAAGTTATTCAGAAGGCAAAAACAAAAATTTAGTAAAACAACCTTTAGCCAGATGATGTAACTGACTAGAAGGCCAAAATAACTCCACACTCTACGAAAAGACCGGTTTTCCTCGCAGTTACCGGTCTTTTTGATTTGGTGCAAAAGGGGAATTTACTGCTCAAAAACATATATCTAGCGTCATATTTCCATCCGGAGCGCTCCATCACCCTTGTAAAATCTTGCCAGTTGTGTTAAAATTTAGCTAGTTGGGGCTGACAAAGCTTAGACGGATTATTAACAGCTATGTAGCGTGTCGATTGAATACCGTAAGTATTAAATAAGTGCTAAAAACACGAAAACTGCGCATGTTGCATACATGCCAGCTTATGCCTAATTATTTCTAGGCTGGTCTAAGCTTAAGGTTCCGTAGGGTTTAGATTATCATACGACGGGAATAAGGATGTTTAAGTGGCGCGAAACATCTCTAAAACTAGCCATGACATTCGCCGGTTTTGTTCCTTGCCGCCGGCGATCTGCGTCAAGATTAAAACAGGGAAATACGCACGTAGAATCATAGCCAAGTGGTATTTCGGACCCGGAGGCAGTATCCGGCAGCTCCACCAAGTAGTAATATTTAGGGGAAAAGCTTTGTTTTAAAAAATAAGCCGCGGGCTTATTTTTTAGTATTTCAGAGGGGGCGGAGTAATAAATTTATTTGCTCATTCCGCACTTTTCGAGACACTAAAAAGAATCTCCGATTCGTTTTTTTTTGAAGTAAAGCTTTTTTGGGGAGCTCGCCCCCCCCAAAAAAAGCACTCAACCCTAAAAACTATCCATCCACACTTCCAATGCTGTAAAAAACACCCAAAAACCACCCACCCGCTGTAATTTTGACAACAAAAAACATAAAAAAATTGAACAGATACGAAACAGGGAATAAGCTGTAAAAAATACATCAATAATCCTGAGTAAAAATATTGCATTTTTGAACAATCTATGCTATCATAAAGATAGTCGAGATGACTAAGACAAACATTAAAAATAAAAGGAATTACATCGTGCAAAAAATGATGATAAAAGCTAGAAAATATCGACCTTAGCGGGGCGAAAAGGTAATTTCTAGCCATAAATTACACCTAGGAGTTACCTAGAGCTCCGCTAAGGCACCAAAGCTAAAGCGTTGAGCGCGTTAGGAAATCCCATGTCGGCACTTTTAAACATCAAATAGGGCAGGGAAATACTAACAAGGACGATGCTTCACCTAGCGTGAAGCGGTCAACAAAAGGAGTGGTAAGGGTTGCGGTCAATAGTTGTTTTTAAGCGCCGGATAACCCACCACTCCTCCCAAAGAAGTGAATCTTGAGGGGAACAATTGTTGTGTGCTATAATATGATTATGGTAAATAATCGCACAGTTTTATCAGCAGGCATTATTGGGCTCGCAGTTCTCATCCTAATGCTCGCTTTTACTTCTCCCGCAGAGATTGGGCCATTAGGTGTTTTAGCATTCTTTACAGCAATTTATATTGTATTTTTTAGCATTAGTACGATAATTGCTAAAACTTTTGCGAGGTTAGCCTTCAAGAAAAATAATTTTCATGGTAAAGACTATCTCTATTCTGCAATCTTTGCTTTTGCGCCCATTATGCTTTTAATGATGCGTTCTTTTGGTGCAATCGATTTTTGGACGATAATTCTTATCGTCATTTTTGTTTTTTTAGCCGAATTTCTTGTCGCAAAGCGTTTGTAATGTGTTAAAATAAACATATGTATTATGGGCAAAATTCCAATCGCGATTCCGGACCGAACTACAATCGGGGCATAAACGGCGAATACGTTCCTAGACCAAATCAAGGCAATATTTTTGACAACCACGAAAACGCTCAAAATCTAGGCAGGAATGCAGTCAATACCGCTTTCTCCCCTGAGGATGGCGTCGAAACATCAGCTGACACGCCACTCGTAGCACCACCGGAATTGGGCGAAGTCACGAATATCGAGCCACCAAAATCCTCCGACACCCACGAAGATTCAATTGGTATCATTAATTTTTCCGCATTTCAGACACAAAATCACGAAATCGACAAAGCAGGACTTGCGGAAATCGACAAAGCCATAAGCGAATTCAAAAGTGGCAAAATCACTCCCGCCGATTATTACAGAGAGATTCGCGCTGCCGCATCAACCAACGTCAAAAGCTCTTTTCGTCGAGGAGAAACCGCATGATTCTAAGAAGAGGTATTTGCCATGGATAGTCGCATTCTCTTATTCTCGATCGGCTGCATTGTTGTCGCTGCGGCACTTATCGTTACCGGCATAATCATCGGTAAAAAACGCAAAAGCAAAAGATATGAACGTGGGCTCAAGATGGTCCCACTGCTAATTCATTTGCCGCCAACGACCGACGACATCGAGGGCGGCGGGCGAGACAATCGCGATGTTGCAAATGAAGCCATCTCTAAAGCTCAAGTCATGTACTCAATTTTGTCGTCCACCCTCACCAATGGTACTAAGTCAAAAATCTATGGTCAACGGCATTTTTCCTTCGAGATTATTGCCAAAAACGGCACGATCAAGTATTACGCTATCGTCCCCGCCGTCTTAACCGAGACAGTCAAGCAGGCTCTCCAATCAGCCTATCCTACCGCTAGACTAGAAGAGAAGATGGAAGAGAACATTTTTGAAGGTGGAAAAGGTGTTGAATCGGTCGTTGGCGCCGAACTCACCCTTAAAAAAGAATATTATTATCCGCTCGCCACCTACGAAGACTCTAAGCGTGATGCCCAAATGGCTATTTTAAATGCTCTCTCAAACGTGCACAAGAATGAAGGCGCCGCTGTACAAATTTTGTTCCGCCCTGCACAAAAAAAGTGGTCAGAGGGCGCCAAAAAATACATTGAAGAAGTCCAGAAAGGCAAAAAGAAAAAAACCCTCGGCTCTGGTCTTAGCGATTTTATCATGGACATCATTCGCGCCCCTTGGGAAGTTCCGGAGGAACACAAAAAAGAGGAACACGGGCAAGTTACCAATCTTAAACAAAACGAAATTGCCGCTATTACCGAAAAAATGAAATTCCCAGCCTTTGAAACACTTATCCGTGTGGTCGCTAGTTCCGACTCCGCTCCTCGCTCCGAAGCGATTTTGCGCGGCGTCGCCTCATCCTTTGCGCAGTTCGACTCCCCTGAGTACAACGGTTTCAAAGTCAACACCTTCAAAGACGTAAAAAAGTTGATCATCGACTATACTTTTCGCTTTTTCCCCTTAAAAGTCCGTTCAAATATTTTGAACAGCGTGGAGCTTGCGTCGATTTTTCACCTCCCCGAACAAAACGCCATCCCAAACTCCAGAGTCGAGCGTCAGCTCACCAAACAGGTAGACGGCCCATCTCGCTTAGCCACCGATGGCGTACTCCTTGGCACCAACGAATTTCGTGGCTTTAAGAAAGAAATCTATCTTGATGACGACAATCGCCGCCGTCACATGTACGTGATTGGCCAAACCGGTATGGGCAAATCGGTCTTTCTCGAGAATATTGCTTATCAAGACATGTGCGCCGGTCGTGGTTTTGCCTTCATTGACCCCCATGGCGACGCCGTGGAAGCCCTTTTGAAGCGCGTCCCCGAGGATCGTATCGATGATATCATTTACTTCGATCCCGCCGACATCGAACACCCAGTCGGCATGAATATGTTCGAGTTCACCAACGACGATCAGAAGGACTTCATCGTTCAAGAGGGGATTTCGATGCTCCAGTCCCTCTTCGACCCGTCAAATCAAGGATTCTTCGGTCCGCGTGGTCAACACATGTTTAGAAACGCCGCACTC
This sequence comes from bacterium, assembly GCA_963615165.1. Taxonomy (GTDB): domain Bacteria; phylum Patescibacteriota; class Saccharimonadia; order Saccharimonadales; family Saccharimonadaceae; genus Nanosyncoccus. The sequence goes on from CAVEGL010000017.1 coordinate 7,708, forward strand.
CTTCTAATGAGCGACCCCGCTGGCGCCACCTTTATCGATATTCCGCAGTGCTTCACCGATCCGGAATTTGTCAAATCCAAGCTCAAATACGTCACCGATAAATCCGTTTACGACTATTGGACCAAAGAGTTTCCGGCCTCTCAAAAGTCTAATGATGCGGGTGAAGTTATCACTTGGTTTGCCTCCAAATGGGGACCATTCCTCTCAAACACCATTATGCGAAATACTTTGGGGCAAGTCAAATCTGGCTTTAACATCCGCGAAATCATGGATAATAAAAAGATTTTCCTCGTCAATCTCTCTAAGGGACGCCTCGGCGACATCAACGCCAATCTTCTCGGTATGATTTTCGTCATGAAATTCCAGCAAGCCGCTATGAGTCGTCAAGACATCCCTGAAGACCAGCGTCAAGATTTCTGTCTCTACGTCGACGAGTTCCAAAATTTTGCCACCGACAGCTTCGAATCTATCCTCTCTGAAGCCCGTAAATATCGCCTCAACCTCATCGTCGCCAACCAGTTCATGACGCAGCTCACCGACAAAATCAGGGAAGCGCTCCTCGGCAACGTCGGCACCATCATCTGCGGCCGCGTCGGCGTAACAGATGCGGATTTGATGGTTAAAGCCTTCACTCCCACCTTCACCGCAGAAGATTTAACCAAAACCCCAAATCATGCCGCTATCTGTAAAGTCATGATGTTCGGAATGCCATCAACCGCCTTCACCATGAATTTGCCCGCCCCTATGGGTACCCCAAATGATGAACTTATGGAAACGCTTAAGCTTTATTCTGCCACCAAATACAGCAAAACGCGCTCAGAGGTAGAAAAAGAAATTCAAGACCGCTGGTCGGCCGCCGAACGTGCTAGAGCTACCGGCAAAACTGTCCCTACAAGGCACGCAGAGCCCTCAGAAGATACTTCTGGTAGCATAAGCGACATAGCAGGTGGTTCGAACTACAAACAGTCTTCTGACCTGTCTGATGACCCTAGAAAGGGGTTCCTAGACAGCTGGATAAGTCAAAAATCCGCCACTCCGCCCGCCTCGCCCGCCAGCGTCGTGTCAGTCCGGTCTCTTTCCGATTCGCCCGTTCAGCCATCTGTCGCCACACCTGCTCAGCCAGCCCCTGTTTCGTCTACTCCGATGTCAACTAACCCTAGTAGAGCTCCTGAGCCGTTACCTCGGCTAATTTCGCCAAGCACGCCACCTCAGGCCAACTCAAAAGAGGAAGTCATTTTTCGGGTCAGATAAGACTATCCAAGACCTGTTCTGGACTAAATTGTACAGCAAACCCAAATACGAAAAAACCTAACTCTTTCGCCCCCCAACCACCCCTCCTGAAAAACCAAAGTCCCTCTTGAAAAAATCTCCAAAATCTGTATAATAAAATAAGATATGTTAAGTGAAGAGGTATCAAATGTCAGATAAACCAGAGAATTACGACTCATCCGAGATTCGCGTTTTGGAAGGGTTGGAACCAGTTCGTTTGCGCCCAGGTATGTATATCGGCTCTACAGGGTACGACGGGTTACATCATCTTATCAAGGAAATTGCCGATAACTCTATCGACGAGGCAATTGCTGGTTACGCCAATAAAATAGAAATTACCATCTTAACTGACGGCGGAGTACGCGTAGACGATAATGGTCGCGGTATCCCAGTAGATATCCACCCCAAAACAAAAAAATCCACTCTAGAGACCGTTTTGACCGTCCTTCATGCTGGTGGTAAATTTGGTGATGGCGGCTACAAAGTCTCCTCTGGTCTGCACGGTGTGGGCTCATCAGTCGTGAACGCTCTCTCAACCCACATGGTTGCAGAAGTCTACAGGGATGGAAAAACCCACCATATCGAATTCGACACTGGAAAGCCTACCATGGAACTCGAAGTCACCAAAGGCGCCCCGCGCACTCATGGCACATCTATTACATTCTATCCGGACTCTTCCATTTTTAAAGAGACTACTACTATCGATTATGACTGGGTTTCCAACTACGCTAGGCACCAAGCCTATCTGACCAAAGGCATTCTCATCACTGTTCTAGACGAGCGCACTGGTTCTAGGGAGTCGTTTTACTTCGAGGGTGGCATCAAGAGCTATGTCAAGCGCCTCAACAACGGCAAAGAAGTTTTGACCGACGATATTTTCTACGTCGAAAAACAGATGAACGACACCGGAGTAGAAATTGCCCTGCAGTATAACGACACTTACTCCGAGACCATGAAGCCTTTCGCCAACAACGTCTTGACCCCGGATGGCGGTATGCATGTAGTCGGTTTTCGTACCGGGCTTACTCGCACCGTCAATGATTATGCC
>CAVEGL010000018.1:0-3269 GCA_963615165.1 bacterium
CACTATACTCTACGCTGTAATCGGTCTCATCATCTGCGCCCTCTCTTACGCTATCGTCAACTTTGTCATCGGGATCCTCTAACCCCGCCCTATCTACCCAGTCGGAAAAGCGATTAATTATTTACATCGCCTATTTTCATCACCCAGCCGGGACATCCGGCAAAAGCTATTTTTCCCCAAATATGTTATAATAAGTTCATGCTAATACCCGAACTCATCGATGACTTCGTAGAATACCTAGAAATCGAAGCCGGTCGCAGTCGCAAAACCGTCGAAAATTACCGCGCCTATCTAGAGCGCTTTCTTCTGATCTCGCAAGATATCCTAGACAAAACCGACATCAAACCGTCCGAAATCACCCGCGAACTTCTCCGCAAATATCGCATTCGCCTCAACCGCTATGGTTCCGACAACGGCAAAGAAGACCTAAAAGTCATCACCCAGACCTATCACCTCATCGCGCTCCGCGGCTTTCTAAAGTACCTAGCCAGACGCGAAATCAATTCCCTCGATCCATCCCTCATCGATTTACCCAAAGCCGCCCGCAAACAAGTCACCTTCCTTCATTTCGACGAAGTAGAAGACATGCTTGCGCAAATCGACCTCTCCACCGAATCTGGTCTCCGCGACCGCGCCATCATCGAACTATTATATTCCGGCGGACTTCGCGTCTCCGAACTCGTAAGCCTAAACCGCGACTCCATCAATCTCAGCCGCCGCGAATTCATGGTTCGCGGCAAAGGTGCCAAAGACCGCCCCATCTTCATCAGCAAAGCTGCCGCCGAACGCGTGCAGGATTATCTAGATGTCAGAAGCGATTCTTTGCCGGCACTTTTCCTCAACAATTCGCGCAATTTGCAAGCCACCGACAACTCCGGCAATTACCGGCGCATGACAACCCGCAGTGTCGAACGCATCGTCGAAAAATACGCCCGTCTAGCCGGCATCACTAAACACGTCTCGCCTCATACCTTGCGACATTCCTTCGCCACCGACCTTCTAATGAACGGCGCCGACATCCGCGCTGTCCAATCCATGCTTGGTCACTCCGACATTTCCACCACCCAAATCTATACCCACGTCACCGACGCCCACCTCCGCGATATTCACGAGCGTTTTCACTCTGAAACCGGCTAAGTTATTGGTGCACGCAACGAATCTGAAAATTATTTCCGGGATGTACACGATAATACCCCCAAAATTTACTACTCCCATTTTTTTTGCAGCTACTCACATATTCGTCAAACTGAAACTCATCCCCCACGCGTCCCAAGACACACTGCAAAAAACTACCGCCATCATCTGGGGGACCTAGAGTAGTAGAAGTCCACCATTGCCCACTGTCAGACAGTGTAAAAATATTTCTATCCTTCCGAATATTCTGCATATCGCTCATTGTCGGTAACTTCCATCCCGCTGGACAAATATCCCCGCTGTTTTCCAAATCCTTCTGCCGAGCAGAACACGAATCCGAATTCCCCGCTCGAGCCGCACAATAATTATACCGACCATACGAAGCGTACGGCGTACCGGCTACCCCTGGAATACCAGTATCAAGATTAACACTCGATGGGGTAGTAAAATTAGAATCATTGCTCAAAACCACTCCACCTATAGCCAAATCAGAGGTCATCCAACACTGATTGCTGGAATACCTAATATTATAAGCATGATCGTCGCGTCTATCCACCACAACGTAATTAGCATCCGTAGCCAAATTTCTACACTGTTGCAACGTTAAATCCTGCATATACATCACAGAAAGATTGATCTGCAAATTACCAGCGCCGGCAGCCTCGTAAGTCGTGCTCGATTTCATACTATCCACTACCCTCCCCGCGCTACTGCTCCAGCGCGAAAACGTATAACCTTTTTTACCGGTCACTCTTATGGCATAAGTATGTCCATTTTTCAATTCTAGCGTTTTTGCAACATTTTTAGTCAAATTATAACAATCGCTATCAATGCAGAAATTAGCCGGACCATTCGCCGTCACCGTCACAGTTGCTTTCCAAACAGCATACAAAGTAATATTACTCCCGGAATTAGATGCCGGCTTGTATCTCGAACTCACCGGCTCGCCATCCGGAGTAGGACTCCATCCCGCGAACTTATACCCCTCCCGTGAAAATCCGTCCCCACTAGCCAAAACACTGGATTCCCCAACTCGAATAACAGTAGATGCCGGTACATCCCCGGTCCCGCCATTCAGTTCATAAGAAACCGTCACGGGCGTCACGCTTTTCGCCTCATCTCCGGCAATTGTCGTTATCACCCTAGGATTATAAAGCCGCACCGTCGTCGCAATAGTAGTCGGAAATTCATCCCCCGTCCCATACCAACACGTCCGAATATAAAAATCATAGTAGGCCGATTCCTCCGTCTTTGCATCAATCGCCCCACCACTTTTCTCAATAATCTCAGTCTCAGAATCAGTCGCCGCTATCACATAAATCCCCTCAGCCCTATTCAAATCTTCCGCACCATCAGCCAAAAGACTGTTATCCCATCCAAACAAAAGCCGCGGATAAAGCGTAGTCTCAGTCAGTTTATTACTATCGCTCTCAATAATTATATCGTCCACTCCTTCGCTAGCAAATTTCCGCGAATTAATAATAAAAGCATTGTTCTTAAAATACTCGTTTTCGTATAGCGTCTTGCAAGTCGCAGGCGAATTCTCCGAAGTTACCTGCGCAAACTTCGCCTTTTTCTCCGTATTAAGCCTACTCACATTCACAACTTTGCGAGCAATCTTTCTCCAGATCTCCTCATAAACCCCGCTCGTAACATTAGCATCCTTCTCGGCAATATACGAAGTTTGAATAAACCTTAGCGCCTCCGCTTGCGTATCAATTTCTTCCCTAGCCAGCGTAGTTTCCAGCGCGGTCTGCGAACTCGAAACTCCGCCATTCATCACCGCCACCACCGAAATCGCCACCAGCGAAAAAATCCCTATCGCCATCATAACTTCTACCAGAGTGTCACCCTTCAAACTTCTCATGTTTTTATTATAGCACAAATTAGCTTTATTAAACAATCCTGCTTTTGTCTAAATCAGAGTTTCCAACCAGCCCGCCAAAGCCAAAGTCGCAATACAAGCCGCCACCAAAAATGGTCCAAAAGGAATCTTCTGCTTGCGCCTATTCTTCCCCTCAAGCGTCGGATACATAATCACCGTAGCCAAAAAATTAGCCAGGAACAACGCCACCAGCGCCAACCACGGCGTCCCAAGAGCCAGCCCCACAACCGTCGCCAGCAAATAATCTCCG
>CAVEGL010000018.1:3279-9512 GCA_963615165.1 bacterium
CATTTACCCTTTGAAACTAGATACAAAATCAAATAAATCCCGCCCAGTATCAATACAGCAAAAATCGGATCAGCCACCAACTTCGCCGCAAACGGATGAATTAACAAATACTGCCAATCCTGCAACCCTAACACCAAAGTCGCCAAAACCGCCGCCACAACAATCGCCCAAACCGGCAATTCCTTATAAAAAGCATCATAAATGCCCAGATAAATCAACACCAAAACCAGCACAAGCGTCGCAACATACTCCACCCACCCCTGCCAACTAATCCCAGTCGGGAAAAAATCCCAACTCAGCGTATGCGGCGCCAAAAAAGCCACACTAATCGCCAAGAAACTCACCGCCGTCAAAACCTCCGTCAAAATCTCCCCCGCCCCAATCTTCTTGTGGCATTTTCGACATTTCCCCCTCAGCATCAACCAAGAAATTATCGGAATATTATCACACCACTTCAGTTCTGTCTTGCAAGCAAGACAGACCGAACGCGCCGGCAATTTCTTACGATGAGCAGTTTTCGTCGCAAAATGATGCGCGCGCCGAACCTGACAACACAAAAACGACCCCAAGCACGCCCCCACTATGAATATAAAGATATAAAATATAATTAACATAATCCCATTATAACATATCCGCGCTTATAGTTGCGTAGAAAATTGTCAGAATAGACAGCAAGCAAAATTTTCAAGAAAAATCCGGCAAACTCGTCAGGCCGCTTCGCAACATAATTGCGACTGACGCCAACTGATTAGCCGGAGAGATAATCAGAAAAATAGTCGCCGACCTTCACATTTCTAGCCAGAGGGACGTCCAGTCATTCATGCCGCCCGCCCCCGTCAGAAATTGCCCCACCCAACCCATTGATTTTTATAAGCAAAGCCGCTATAATAGTACCCAAGATGAAAAAGCATAACCACAAACAAGGTTTCACCATGCTAGAGACCACATTAGTCTTAGCCATCGCTGGGCTCATCTTTACAATGGTTTTCATAGCTTTGCCGGCTCTCAGAGCCTCCGCAAACGATTCCGAACGTCGCGACGACGTATCTGAACTACTCACCGTCATCGCCAAATACCAAACCAATAACCGTGGCGCCTTACCTGAAACTGCAATTGATCTAGCCAAATATCTCGACACCAAAGAATTCACAGACCCCTCAGGCGACAGCTACAATATCCAAATCTCCGAGTGCTCAGATAACACCAATGGATGTGTTTCCGTCAACGAAGTAGCCTCCACCAGCGCATTTCCCAATGAATACAAGATGTATGTATTAACTGGCGCCTCTTGCAACGGCGACAAAGCCATATCGTCAAACAACCCTCGCAAAGTAGCCGTAATCTACCGCCTCGAAGGCTCCGGTGTCTATTGTAGTAGCAATTAATGTAGCCCAATTATTACCAAGTCATTCTCGTGTCACGCAGAACACCCACTGCTACTTCAAATTGTTCAAGCCCACTCTATTTTTTAAAGTTATTTACCCTCATTTTAAGAGCTCTTTTAGGAATGATCGAGCAACACTCCTAACAGATTTACCTCAAAGCACTCTCTTATAGTAAAGCTTACAAAACCTGCCTTATGAACGTCCACCCTAACACCATAGCACCTTCCACCCCCCCCAACGCACGCAGACCAACAAAATCAACCCCCAACAAAAAAAATACCCCCACCAACAAGGGGGTATTTTAAGTGTTAGGACTATTGGTTATCGACGCAATAGACGCCAGCTCCTTCAAGACGATAAGCCACGGCATAATCATTCTTACTGGAAAGTTCTATTATGTCACCATTACATCTACCGCCAGGCACTATAAATATGACATGCGCATCAAACGAACCTTCGGCGCTAGAGATAGAAACACCACTCCCCCTTGTCTCCAAGCTCGTAGTATAACTATCACCCCTACTATTCGTGGTCGTCACGTTGCCCGTCGTAATAGCTAGACCGGTAGCGTTCAATGCTACATTTGGGGTAATCACAAGATTATAATATTCACCAGATGGATCTTCGAATGTATCAGCCTTAGTAGTATCACTTACGCCAGAATTCATATAATCACGAACAAAAGAACAAGCCTCGTTGGCGTTACAGCTAGTCGCAAACTTATCGTCAGGAGCAGTTAAATCCGTTGCGGCAATAAACTCCGAAAGAGCCGTAAGGCTTTCACCAGGCAAATTCGTCTTGTTGTTTGAATAGCTGTGGTTGGTCTGATAATTGGTAAGCGCAGTATTAACCCGAGCGATATCATTACGTCGCTGCGTATCACGTTGCGAACGTTGCAAAGCCGGCAAAGCCACAAACACCATCAAGAAGATCAAACCCGCGATAGCCAGCACGAGCACGACCTCGATAATGGTAAAACCCTGTTTAGATTTAATATTTTGTTTTGTCATTTTAAGACTCCTTATATTAATGCTTATGTTTATAATAATCCATCCGGCACAAAATTGCAACCCCTATCCCCTCAATCCCCCTAGGTCGCCACCGAGTTCACCAAAGAGTAGATCGGCAACAAAGTTCCACCAACAACCACGCCAATCATTCCCGCCATCAGCACCATCAAAATCGGTTCAATCATCGTAGAAATATTGTTAATTTGTTCATCCAGCTCATTCTCGTACACCTTTGCCGCCTTACCGAGCATTTCGTCAATCTTACCAGACTCCTCACCGATAGACGACATCTGCGGCACCAACGGCAACATATAGTCAAGGTCGGCCAAAGACGCCGAGAGCGGCTTGCCACCCTTTATTGCCTCCAGCGACTTACCATATTCCGCTTCCACCACCTTATTGCTAACCGCATCAATTGAAATCTTCACCGAATCCAGCATCGGCACACCGGTCGCCAGCATCATCTCAAGCGTCCGCGCAAAACGCGAAACGTACAACTTCCGAAAAAGCCCACCAAAAACCGGCACATGGATTTTAAATCCATCCGCAACCGTCCGCCCCGTAGGCGTTTTCTTGAGGAAATAAAAGGCCCCGGCGCTAATAGCCACAATCACAATCAACACCAACCACCAAAAACTCCCAAAGAAATCCGTAACATTCACCAAAAATTGCGTCAGCGCAGGCAACTCCTCGTCCATATCTTCGTACAGATCCTTCACGTGCGGCACCACCGTCGTCATCATAAACACCAAAACCGCAATAATCACCACCAAAATAATTGCCGGATAAATCAACGCCCCTTTAATCTTAGACAACATCGCCGCATCCTTCTCCTCTTGATCCGCCAAACGTTGCAGCGCCACATCCAAGTTGCCCGAAGATTCCCCCGCCCGAATTAGCGCCAGATAGACGCCATTAAAAATGTCCGGAAATTGCGAAAAGGATTCATGCAAACTCTTCCCCGACTCAACACTCGACAAAATCTCCTCAATCACCACCCGCATCCCCTTGCCATTGGTCTGCTCCGCAACTGTGCTCAAAGAAGCCGCAATCGGCAACCCAGCGCCAATCAAAGTAGAAAGTTGCCGCGTAAACATAATCCGATCTTTGCCGGTAACATGCGTCGCCCCGCCAAAAATCCCCGACCCTTCCTCGGTTACAGACAACGGAATATACCCCTGGTCGAGCAACAGCCGCCCCGCAAACTGCTCATTTTCAGCCTGAATATCGCCTTTAACGATTTTTCCGGTTTTCTTCTCTTTAGCCTTATACTTAAAACGCCTCATCTACCCCCTAACCAGCCGATTAAGCTCATTCATATCCACCGCATATTCCCGCGCCGCATCATACGTAATCACTCCAGTCTGCACCAACTTCGCCAACGTCCGATCCATAGTCTGCATCCCCTGTTCCGCACCGGTCTGTATTGCATTGTCGATCTGAAAAGTCTTCCCGTCACGAATCAACGCCCGAATAGCCGGATTTGCAATCATAATTTCCGCCGCCACCACTCGCCCCCCGCCGATCGCCGGCACCAAACGTTGCGAACAGATCGCCATCAATATATTACTAAGCTGCGCTCGTACTTGCGGCTGTTGATGCGCCGGAAAAACATCCACCATACGGTCAATAGACTGCGCCGCTGAATTCGTGTGTAGCGTTGCAAACACCAAGTGCCCCGTCTCCGCCACCGTAATCGCCGCTTGAATAGTCTCGAGGTCGCGCATTTCCCCAATCAGCACCACATCTGGATCCTCACGTAGCACCGAACGCAGCGCCGCCGCAAAACTAAAAGTATCGTAATGTACTTCGCGCTGTGCAATCACCGAACGAATCGAATTATGCGTAAACTCAATCGGGTCCTCAATCGTAATAATATGCGTAGCTTTTTCTCGGTTAATCTTATCAATTAAAGCCGCCAACGTCGTAGACTTACCCGAGCCGGTCGGCCCCGTCACTAGCACTAACCCGCGCGGAAAATCCGCAAAAGTCTCCACCACTGCCGGCATCCCAAGCTCATTAATCCCCCGAATCTGATTCGGAATCAACCGAAAAGCCGCCGCCAACTGCCCCCGTTCATGAAAGGCATTCACCCGAAATCGCGCAATATCACCGAAAGCAAAAGAATAATCATATTCCTTGTCTTCCATCAAAATCTTCTGCTGCCCTTCATCCAAAGTCGCAAAAATCAAATTCTTAATATCCTCCGCAGTCAAACGATTCGTCCCCACAACCGGCACCAACGCCCCATCAACCCGCAAAATCGGTTGCAAACCATACTGTAAATGCAAATCCGAAGCTTTGCGCTTCACGCATTCCTCGAGAAGAATCTCGATTTTAGGAATTGTTTTGGGTGTTTGTTCTGTTATTCTCATAATTCCATTATACCATAAGTTTTACGATAAATCACTAGCTACACGATTAACTTCTTCAATCGAAGTAATGCCGGAAAGTACCTTCAAAATACCATCTTGGCGCATCGTTACCGTACCTTTCTCTCGCGCTAGATGCATAATCTCCGCAGCCGTAGCATGCGTAGTAATCAGTTTCTGAATATCTTCATCCACATCAATAGTTTCATAAAGTCCCGCCCGCCCCTTATACCCTCCGGGAGTTTCTTTAGTCGCCATCCCGTGCGCCAACATGTAAAAATCCTCATTTTTGATCGGCAACCCAGGATACCCCAATTCCTCGCTCACCATTGCCACCGCACTCTGCTCAGCCGGCAACAACTCCCCCACCAACTCATTAATCCCCCTTGTCTCAATCTCCGAAGATTTATAAAGATCCCTCTTCTCCGTAATCCGCCGCACCAACCTTTGTCCAATCACCACATTTAGCGTCGACGCAAGCAAAAACGGCTCAATCCCCATATCCAAAAGACGCGGCAAAATCCCCGCCGCCGAATTCGTATGCAGCGTCGAAAACACCAAATGTCCCGTCAGCGCCGCCTGCACCGCCAAACTCGCCGTCTCCGAATCTCGAATCTCCCCCACCATCACCACATCTGGATCCTGACGCAAAATCGACCTTAGCCCCGAAGCAAAAGTCAGCCCCGCGTCCGTATTTACCTGAATTTGATTAATCCCGTCCATTTTGTACTCAACCGGATCCTCCAGCGTTACAATATTAATTTCCTCAGACTTAATCTGCTGAATCAAAGCATAAAGCGTAGTCGATTTCCCCGAGCCCGTCGGTCCCGAAGTCAAAATCATTCCATTCGGCTCCCGAATCCCCTTCAACACCGATCTCAAAGCTCGCCCCGTCGTCCCCATTTTTTCAATCTCCATACTCACACCCTTCTTGTCGAGCAAACGAATCACCACCTGCTCTCCCCAAGTCACCGGCGAAATCGCAATACGCAAATCAATCTCCTGATCATCCACCAAAACCGTAAATTGTCCATCCTGCGGAATTCGGTGTTCATCAATCTTTAGGTTCGACAAAATCTTCACCCGCGACACTAGCGCCGGCGCCACCGTCTTCGGCAAGTCCATGATTCGACGCAAAACCCCATCAATCCGACACCGAATAATCAACGAATTCTCCAGTGGCTCAATATGAATATCCGATGCCTTTGTCTTCGCCGCATAACTCAAAATCGTATTCAGCGCCTTCGAAATCGGCGAGTCCTGCACAATAGTCTTTACATTAGAGCTCGCCGCCTCCGCCTCCGTATTGGTCTCCTTCACCGCCTCTTTCACACCCGAAAAGTCGCCATGATACTTCTCGAGCATCTCTCGAATCCCCCGTTCGCTCGACATCCAGACGCGTAAAGATTTACCGACAAGATTCGAAATGTAATCAATCGCCTGTACATCAGTCGCATCAACCATCG
>CAVEGL010000019.1:0-8902 GCA_963615165.1 bacterium
CTTGTACTTCCACGATAGCTACATCTGCCTGTGCGGCAACGACTCTAAGGCGTACGACTAAAGTATTCGCTGCACTGCCCGCCCTATCTATCCAGCCAGAGAGATTCCTGGCTAGTCTTGAAAAATTTCAACCCTCGCAAACAAAATCTAAATTAGCACCCTTGACAACCGAGTGCCAATTTGCTACAATAGAGATATATTAGCACTCAATCATTCAGAGTGCCAACAAAAATAACGTAAAAGGAGATCAAATATGAGTAAAATTATCGGAATCGACCTTGGTACCACTAACTCGGCGTTTGCCTACATGGTGGCCGGCAAGCCAGAGGTTATTACCAATTCTGAAGGCGATCGCACTACTCCATCTGTAGTTGCGGTTACCAAGAAGGGTGAGCGCCTAATCGGCAAAGTCGCCCAACGTCAGCGTGTCACTAATCCTAAAAATACCATTTATGGTATTAAACGCTTAATCGGTCGCAAATTCACCGACAAAGAAGTCGAGCGCGATCGCGAAATCAGCCCATACAAGATTGTCAAAAAAGGCAACGGCGTAGCCGTAGAGATGGATGGCAAAGAGTATACTCCAGAGGAAATTTCCGCCATGATTCTTTCCAAAATCAAGGCCGATGCCGAGGCGTTCCTCGGTGAAAAGGTTACAGAAGCGATTATTACCGTACCTGCTTACTTTGACGATTCGCAACGCCAAGCTACCAAAGATGCCGGCAAAATCGCTGGTCTTGAAGTCAAGCGTATTATCAATGAGCCAACCGCAGCAGCTTTAGCCTACGGTCTTGAGTCTAAAAAAGACGAAAAAATCGTCGTTTTCGACCTCGGTGGCGGTACGTTCGATGTTTCTGTTTTGGAGCTGGGCGACGGTGTCTTTGAAGTGATGTCCACCAATGGTGACACGCACCTCGGTGGAGAGGATTTTGATAATATTATCGTGAATTACCTAGTCGACCAATTCAAAAAAGAATCTGGTATCGATATCAAAAACGACGCCGCCGCCATGCAGCGTGTCAAAGACGAAGCCGAGAAGGCCAAAAAAGAGCTCTCGAGCAGCACTTCGACCGATATTAACCTGCCGTTTCTCTCAGCTGACGCCGACGGCCCAAAGCATTTTGAATGTACTTTGACCCGCGCCAAACTCGAGGAATTGGTTTCCGGACTTCTGGATCGTCTCGAGGAACCCGTGAAAAAGGCCCTGAAAGACGCCAAGCTCACCACCAAAGACATCGACGAAATCGTGATGGTCGGTGGCATGACTCGGATGCCGGCTGTCGTAGAAAAGGTTAAGTCCATTTTCGGCAAAGACCCGATGCAGGGTGTCAATCCAGACGAAGTTGTGGCTGTCGGTGCAGCAATTCAAGGTGGCGTTTTGCAGGGCGACGTCAAGGATATCTTGCTCCTTGATGTTACTCCGCTAACGCTCGGCATTGAAACCATGGGCGGCGTGCGTACTCCGCTTATCGACCGCAACACGACTATCCCAACCAGCAAATCAGAGGTGTTCTCGACTGCTTCGGATAATCAACCGCAGGTGGAAATCCACGTCCTGCAAGGCGAGCGCGAATTTGCTGCAGACAACAAATCTCTCGGTCGTTTCGTGTTGGACGGTATCGCGCCGGCTCCACGCGGCGTGCCACAAATCGAAGTAACCTTCAATCTCGACGCCAACGGCATCTTGAATGTCACTGCCAAAGATAAAGGCACCGGCAAAGAACAAAGCATCACCATTCAAAACTCTGGCAACATGAGTAAAGAGGACATCGAAAAAGCCCAAAAAGAAGCCGAAATGCACGCCGAAGAAGATAAAAAGAAGCGCGATTCGGTTGACGCTCGTAATCACTTGGAGAATGCTATTTATCGAGCTGAAAAAATGCCAACCGAGTACAAAGACGAAATCGGCGACGAAGACAAAGAGATAATTAAGTCCGCCGTCGAGGAAGCCAAAAAGGTCTTAGATGACAAAGAAGCCGACAGAGAGAAGCTAGAAGAAGCCGCCAAAGATTTGTCCGAAAAAATCATGCCTATTGGCGCAAAGATGTATCAGCAGGCTGAACCGGAAGGTGACCCAAATGTCACCAAAGTCAAGTCGGAAGATAAGACTAACGACGGCGCAGTTGAAGGTGAAGTGGTTGACAAATAATCACTAAGCCAAGCTGTCTTCGCAGCTAAAGCGAACCGGAGCGGAATGTTGGGGTGTCCGCTCCTTTTTGTGACAGTGTGGAAGGCTCCTAGGTAGATTGGTCACCGGGCCTTAATCTAAATAACACAACAAACCAACTAAAAAGTATGGGTAAATAGTGAAAAAGTGTGTTTTTAGATTTAATAATCATTTTGTGTTGGCATGCATGCTTATAAACAAAGAAAAATAACTAAAACTAAACTCACAAAAAGAGCTACGTCGGTGGTTCTTTTTTGATGACTACAGTTGTTTTAGTGGATTGCTATTAGTTTGAACAACAACACTTTTATCATTTAACCTATTTTGCTAAAGCTGGCGCGGTTCTACCAGCACCTTTAGTTGTATAATATTTTACATACGAGTCCCACGCAGCCAAAAAGCCATTCATGTCGTCCATCCTATCTACCCAGCCAGAAAGATATTCGGTCATTCATGCTACTCGTCTAATACTCTTAGTTCTAAGAACCATAAACAGATATCCGCGCCCCAGCATATGCTCGCGTAGTTTTAAGCTCTAACCCCGTCAGCGACGGCGCATCTCCAGGGTGCGACAGAATCAAAACTCCACCACTCGCCAAAAATTTCATCAAACACTCCACCTCGCTAACCTTAAAATTGTCATAAGGCGGGTCGGCTAAAATCACGTTAAATCTTCGCTCGGTCGCAAAATCCGTAACATTGCCGGTAAAAATCGCACCATTCGCCCCTATTCTCGAGAGATTCTCCCGAATCACCCTAGCCGCATTTGGCGATTTTTCCACAAAAGTCACCTCCGCAGCTCCGCGCGACAGCGCCTCGAGCCCGAGCGCGCCGGATCCCGCGAATGCATCGAGCACGTTCGCCCCTGGCAAAAAAATCGAAATTTGATTAAAAAGCGCCAGTCTTTCTCTAGAACCCATCGGGTGCGTGCCAGAAGCCGGCACGGCAAGCGTTTGCCGAGCAAATTTCCCAGAAGTTATCTTGACGGTTTTCGATTTCATAATTCTAAAGTTTAATTCAAAGTAGTCATTTGCTGATACCGCGTAATTCCCGCCATCAGTTCCTTATATTTTACCATATTTTCGGGTTCCTGCAAGAATTTATCAACATCATCGCTGGCTCGTTTTGTTAATTTCGTATCTGTTATCGAGGCGATTTTCAAGTCCAAAGCACCATGTTGCAGTGCTCCATAAATCTCTCCCGGCCCGCGCAATTTCAAATCTACTTCCGCCAAATAAAACCCGTCAGTCGACTTTTCGAGCTCCCGAAGCCGCCGAGACGGCGGATTGTCGTCCTCCGTCACCAAAAAACACAGAGAAGCTGCATTTCCCCGCCCCACGCGCCCGCGAAGCTGATGTAACTGTGCCAGCCCATACTCTTCCGCATTTTCGATGATAATCAGCGTAGCATTAGGTACATCCACCCCAACCTCCACCACCGTAGTGGAAACCAAAATCTGAATCTCGCCATTCAAAAATCGCTCCATTATCGCATCCTTTTCCGCCGGCTTCATTTTGCCATGCAAAATCTCGATTTTGTAATTCGGAAACAACTTTTGTAAAGCTTTTTGGCGTTTTTTGACCGAAGTAGTAGAGCCAGCCGACTTTCCCGCCACGTCATCGATAGCGCGACAAATCCAATAAACTTGCTGTTCCTTAGAAATCGTATCGGTGATATGCGGGTAAACTTGTGCCTTAAGGTCAATTCCGCGCGCAACTTGAGTCGTAACCGGTTGCCGTCCGCCCGGCAATTCGTCCAAAATCGACACATCTAGGTCGCCCAGAACTGTCAGTTGCAAAGAACGTGGAATCGGCGTCGCCGTCATCGCCAAAAAATGCGGTGCCAAATGCTCGGGCGATTTCAGAATTAGCTTTTGACGCTGCGCTACTCCAAATCGGTGTTGTTCATCAATGATCACAAGTCCCAAATTTTTAAATTCCGTATCGTCCGTTAGTAGCGCATGTGTGCCAACCACTAGCGAAATCTCCCCGGCTTTGATGCGATTTTTGATGCCGGATTTCTGCTTGGTGGCTCCAGTCAGAAGTGCAACTTTAGTTTCTCCTAGCAATTTTATCAATTTTTCGTAATGTTGCGACGCTAAAATCGCCGTCGGCGCCAGCAATGCTACTTGTGCTCCCGCCGCCATCGCTCCCTGAGCCGCCAGCGCCGCCACCAAAGTTTTGCCAGCCCCCACATCCCCCTGCAGTAGTCGGTTCATCGGCTCCGTTTTTTCCATATCCTGAAAGATTTCCCACGCCGCCAAACGCTGCGCATTGGTTAGCTTAAAGGGTAATTTCGCCACAAAAGCCCGAGTTTTTTCGGCGTTAAACGGTAAAGGCTCGGCGCGTAGCTTGCTGTTCTCTTGGCGGTTCAGCTTAGCCGCTAAAATCAGCCCGAACAACTCCTCATAAGCCAAATATTGTCGTGCCCAGGCGATTTCTTCTGTGTTTTCCGGAAAATGTGCCTTAAAAAGCGCCTCGGCGCGCACGCCTGCCGCTACAGTCGGCAAAAGATCGGGAACTTCCGTCAAATCACCTCTTAAATTTTGCATCAAACGCACAAAATCGTGTGATTTTAACCCCCCGTGCGCCGCGTAAATCGGGTTTAAACCGTCAGATGTCTCCACCTCGTGTACTTCGGCTGTCGAGGGCGAGAGCAGGCTGTAACGCCCATTTTTTAGCTCGTAAGTGCCGGAAAAACAGTATTCTTTATCTGGCGAAAATTGCCGCGCGCGGTAACTTTGGTTAAACCACACCGCCTTAATCGCCCCCGTATTGTCACGAATCACTCCCTCCGTAATCGTCAAATTCCGCCGTTTTGCCCGTCGCGTCGAAAGACTATCGATCTTGCCGCGCACCACCACTTTACCGGGGCGAACGTCGGCTACAGAGGTGGCGGCTTGATAATTCTCGTAATTGCGCGGCAAATTATAAATGAAATCGCGCACCGTCAAAATCCCCGCTCGCCGCAAAATCTCTGCTGTTTTCTCCCCGACCCCCTTAATTACCTCCACTTTTTCACCCAAATCCATTTTTATGCAGTTCCCGAATGTTCTTTCCGCCATTTCGCAATTTCGCCATGATTGCCAGACAGTAAAACATCCGGCACAGTCATTCCGCGAAAATCGTAAGGTTTAGTGTATTGCGGATATTCCAAATTGTCCCCATCCGAAAACGACTCAATAGCCGTCGAATTTTCGCCCCCCAACACTCCGGGAATTAACCTCACCACCGAATCAATCACGATTAAAGCCGGCAATTCCCCGCCCGTTAAAACATATTTACCGAGCGAAATCTTGTAATCTACGATCGAGAGAATCCGCTCATCGTAACCCTCGTAATGCGGGCACAAGATAATGTAATGCACATCCCCAGCGTCCGCCATTTTTTGCGCCAGCGGTTGCGCCCAAATTTCCCCCACAGGGGTCGGTAAAATCACTTTCGCCGCAGGGTCCTTTGCTTTCACAGATTCAATCGCCGCAAAAACCGGCTCACATCTCAGCAGCATTCCGTCTCCGCCCCCGTAAGGAGTGTCGTCCACCGACTTATGCGATCCCAACCCAAAATCCCGCAAATTCACAAAATCAAACTCCGCCAGCCTCTTATCAGTCGCCTTCCACATCATTGAAGTTTTGAGGTATGGCTCCAAGGCTTCCCGAAAAAGCGTAATAATCGTAAATTTAATCATATCTCTATTATAGCACACCGCCATCAAAAAGATAGCTCGAGAGCTACCTTTTGCGCTGAAGCGCGCCCACCCAAATGGGGCACATTGTTTTGTTTTAATCCGCTGTTTTTATTTTAATGTAAGTCTCCACACTCCACTAATTGCTCAGTGGAACCCCTGTGAAGCGTTTCAGCTTATACTTATAATAAAGCATAAAAATTGTGGTGTCAAGACTTTTTAAAAACTTTTTTGCAAAATATTTCTAATTATCACGCCAAAGCGAAAGACTGAGTTTTTGTGATTGATTGCAAATAATCGCTAACGGCTAGGCAGGACAGGCAAACCCTAATAATCCTCAACCAGACTGAACTCTTTCCCCGCAATCGAAATAATAGAATCCGGTTTCGCCCCTTGCGTGGTCAATTCTGCTCGAATCCCCAGTTTTTTCATGATGTCGCGCAAACGATTAACGGAGGCATAATTTTCCAAATCGGTGCGACGCGCAAATTTCTCAATCTTCTCGCCAGTCACCAAGAACTTGTCGTCGTCAATTTTCTCAACCTTCCAAGTATCCTTGTATTCTTTGGCGCTTAACGTAATCGTCGGAATGTCTGCCGTATTTTCCATAACACCAAACTCGTCATTCCCTTCCGCAGCAAACTCCGTTGTGGCGCGATTTTTCTGTTGGTTAATCTCTGTTTTTAGGGCGCGCAACACCTCTGTAAGCCCAGTATGTGCCGCCGCCGAAATCGTCAAAATCTCCGCTTCGGGGTTTACTGCCAAAATCGCCTCGCGCTGCATGTCGATAATCTCCGCATCCACCCCCTCGCACTTGGTTAGTGCCACGATTTCCGGGCGACTCCGTAAATCGGAATACTTATCAAGCTCCGACCGAATCACACGATAAGCCTCGCCCGCGTCGTTGTTGTAAATGTCGATTAAATGCAAAAGCACCGCAGTTCTGTCGACGTGTCGCAAAAAGTCATGCCCAAGCCCCTTACCCTCGGCGGCGCCCTCGATGAGTCCCGGAATATCTGCAATCAAAATGTCCTGCTCGTCCACGGTCGCCACCCCCAAATTCGGAGTCAGCGTCGTAAACGGATAATCTGCAATTTCTGGGCGCGCATTCGAAACTACAGAAAGAAAAGTCGATTTCCCGGCGTTCGGCAATCCAACCAACCCTATATCTGCCAATAATTTCAGTTCCACTTCTGCCTCAAATTCCTCCCCTGGCTCCCCTACCTCGGCGATAATCGGCGCTTGACGCACCGAACTCTTGAAGTGCGCATTTCCAAACCCGCCGTCACCGCCATGTGCCACGACTGCCTCCTCTTTGTCGTGAGTCAAATCCGCAATCACTTCCCCGTTTTTCTTCACGATGGTGCCAATCGGCACCTCGACAATCAAATCTTTACCACTCCGCCCCGCCGAACGTGTGCCAGAGCCGTTTTTGCCATCCTCGGCAAAAAGTAGTGGCGTAAACCTCAAATCGAGCAAAGTATTAGTGTCTTTATCGGCACGAAAAATCACATCCCCACCCTTCCCGCCGTCCCCACCATCCGGCCCGCCCTTCGGAATATATATTTCATGTCGAAAAGAGACCGCGCCATCGCCGCCTTTACCCGCCCTCAAATTCACCTTTACTTTGTCTACAAACATGATTTAATTTTAACACATAAACTAAAAAACGCCAACAAACCACTGCGACCATGAGAGTACTATTTGTAGGATTAACAAACATATGAGAATTCTCACTTCTTAGCCTTGTTTTTATAAGCTTCTAGAACTTGTTTCGGTGTCATAAAATTCAATGGCCGCATGGGTCTGTTATTGGTTTTATCTTGGTGTCGTTTGAGTCGTCTTGTGAAGTCGTTTTCATCTGTTATTAGCCTATTTAAACGAACCATTTCGGAGTAGAATAGCTTCTGGTCTTCACGATGCGATCTTTCTACTTTGCCGTTGTGTTTAGGAGTGCCTGGTTTGATACGCTTAAGTCGTATGTTAAATCTACGCGCAGTGTTCTCGAACATGCTATGGTTATTATTTTTGTTGGTGAGAAATTGTTTAGTAAACTCAGCGCCATTATCAGTTTGGACACATTCTACCTCTATTCCTAGTGCCTTAAAGCTAGAATTTACTTGGCATAAGAATAAGCTTGATGAATAGGTATTATGCTCACGATAACCACATAATATGCGGTACCGAGAATACTCATCTATGGCCGTGTATTGGTAAAGTCTCTCGCCAGGATGCTCAGCTTTAAATTCTGCACTTAAACATTCCATAGGTACATATTTGACGTCTATTTGAAGCTTTTGTCCAGGATATTGAGCTGGCTCATAACGATGTGATTTTCTGCAAGTGGGAGAAGGTTTGGATTTGGGGTTTGTGGGCATTTCTAGGCGTTTTAAGAGCTTTAAAAGTGCTGGTTGGGTCCTGGTGTATCCGCGGGCTCTTAATTTAAGCCAGAAGTCTTGTAGACCAATATTAGGGTTGCGTCTTCTCATGTCTTTGACTAGTTTTATCTCTGTTTCAGTGTGTGTATTAGGGTGTGAGTGCGGACGTCTAGACTGGTTTGCAAGAGTTAAATAATTTCCATTACTTTCGCTTAGAATCTTTTTCCAACGATAGATGTTTTTCTCGGAAGTATGATAGTTGGCAGCAGCTTTGGCTACACCAAATCTCTCTGCGTATTTTATGGTTTTTAAACGATATTTGACTTCTTGTGGTATACTCAAAATAACCCCTTCCGGTTGTACCTAGTTTAGTTTCTTCAACTTCAACTATACAACGGTTGGGGTTATTTTGTTAGAGAAAATTCTCATATGTATGTTTAGCTAACAGCAATGTTGTAAGAAAGAGCCAGTTTTTCTTGACTTTTGCGATTTTTTAAGGTAAACTTATTACAGATATTCAAACAATGTTTTGAATAGTACATGAATAGATAAACATGTAATAGGTACAGGCTTATCTATCTTGTAAAAATAAGTGCAAATGAAAGACACGCACACACATGCGAGCGTAGCTCAGTTGTTTAGAGCGCTTCCTTGCCAAGGAAGAGGTCGAGAG
>CAVEGL010000020.1:0-8871 GCA_963615165.1 bacterium
CACTTATACAGATTTAAACAAGGAGGATTATGGGTCAGACAATGGACCAAATGAAAATGATTAACCAGTTAAGGAAAGCTCAAAAAGAGCTGAAAAATGAGATTGTCGAAGTTGAGGCGGGGGATGGGGCTGTAGTGGTGCAAATTAACGGGGAACTAAAGGTAAAAAAAGTTACGATTGACCCCGAGCGAGTGGATTTGGATGACATCCACGAGTTGGAGCGCTGGATCGAAAATTGCATGCGTGACGGCTTCGCGAAAGCGCAAGAGATTGCCACTGAGAAGATGAAGCCACTGATGGGCGGGCTCGGTAGTTTGGGAATGTAATGTTGCCTCAAGCTTTACAAAACACGATCGACGCTTTGGGTCGGTTGCCTGGTGTTGGTCCGCGGACGGCAGAACGTTATGCCTACTATCTTTTTCGCGCAAATGAAAAAGTCGCGGAAAATATTGCCGAAACTTTACTGCATTTACATCTGAACGTTAAGTCTTGTCCGATTACTTTTGCGCTAATTAATGCCGATGAGGAAGTTTCGCCTTTTTATACCGACCCTACGCGCGACAAAACTACAATTTTGGTAGTAGAGGAGCCGTTAGACATCTATGCGATTGAACAGACAAAGAGTTTTTCTGGAACTTATCATGTGCTGGGCGGCGCGATTTCACCGATTGACGGGATTACGCCGGAGCAACTGCATATCGGCGAGCTAATTAAACGCGTGAATAATGACAATGTGCGCGAGGTGATTATTGCAACGAATCCTTCGGTGGAGGGGGAGTCGACGGCGCTTTTGCTGGAAAAGATGCTGCACGAGCAAAACCCCAATCTGCGATTGACGCGGTTGGCGCGTGGATTGCCTCTCGGGGTGGACATTTCTTATGCTGATCAGATTACCATCAGTGCGGCGCTTGAAAATCGGACCAAGCTTTAGCCTTCTATATTGCCGGCGAACTAGAGTTGTTCTAGTGCGCGAAAATCCACCTTGCCGAGTTTGGTTTTGGGTAAATCTGCGACGAAGGCGAATTCGCGCGGAATTTCGTATTTGGCGAGATATTGTTTATAGATGTGATTTAATTCTCTTTTGATGTTGTGAGTGGAAACGTTTTCTTTTGGTACGATAAAAATCTTGACGATTTCGCCGCGCTGCAAATTAGGTACACCGATAACCGCGCATTTACTGACGAGTCGGCAACGCAAAGTAGCTTCTTCGACATTTGCGGGGTAAACATTGTAGCCGTTTGTAATGATGATACGCTTGAGGCGTGCTTTGAAATGAAGCAGACCTTTTCGGTCGATAAAACCGATGTCGCCAGTTCGCAAGAAGCGACGCTTTTTGATTTGCATAAAGGCTTTTGCGGTGGCGGATCGGTCATCTAGGTAGCCCTGCATGACGGTGGGACCGCTAATGAGGATTTCACCGTCTTCGCCCGGCTCGGCTTCGCGTTCGTGCTTTAAATCCCAGATGAGAAAACTGCAATCTGGCAAAGCATAGCCAATAACATCGGCGGCATCTGTAATGCCGACAGGAGAAAATGCAACCACGCCAGAGGCTTCCGTAAGACCATAACCGACTCGGACTTCGGTTTTACAGCCATGCGCGGCTAGATAATCGTTGATTTTTTGCTTTTGGGGAAGACTCATGGCGTCGCCGCCAGAAATGACGGCTTTGAGACATTTGAGTTCTTTGGAACCAAATTTGATTTTAGTGAGGGCTTCAAAAACCGCCGGTACGCCACAAAGGACATTGAAATGGTATCTGCGAACATAAGTTTTGAGCTTTTTGGCGTTGAATTGCGGAATTAACACTACGCGCAGACCATGATAAAGCGGGATATGCGTACAGATTCCTAGTCCAAAAGCATGGAAATTGGGGAGAAAAGTCAAAAAAGCGTGTTCGACTTTAAGAATTTCAGGACCATAATACTTAGACTCGAGCGCTTGGGCGTTGAAGTTGAGATTGGAAAGCATGACGCCTTTGGGCTTACCAGTTGTGCCGCCAGAGTAGAGAATGACGGCTAGGTCGTCTGAATTGACATGGGCATGCGGATTACCGACGAAGCGATTTGCTTGCTGGATGAATTGGTGCCACAGGAGGGTATTTTGACTTTTTTTAATGTGATTTTTGCGACCCTTAGTGAACCAATAGACTGCTTTCATAATGAATTCCATGGACTTCGTGGCTGGGACTACGATGAGATGCCGGACGTTGGTATTCTTGAGAATTGCCTCTACACGCGGATACGCAACATCGATACACAGCATCGCTCGGGAATTCGAGCGTTTCAGGAAACCTTCGATTTCTTTTTCGGAAGAGAGAGGGTGAATCATATTGGCGACGGCGCCGATTTCGTTGACTGCATAAAACATATAGACTGCCTCTGGCGTATTGGGCATACAGATCGTGACACGGTCTCCTTTTTCGACACCTAAAGCTTTGAGCGCGCAAGCGACTCTGTTGATTTTTTTGATTAGTTCTTTGTAGGTGATTTGTGTGTTGTAATATTCGAGCGCAGTATTGTGCGGCCATTTGCATGACGCTTCGTAAATGGCGTCGTACATGCCGCCCTCGAAATAGTGAATATCTTTGGGGAGTTTCTCGATATAACCGTATTTAGCGCGCTCGATTTTCATGTCGATAGAGCGCAGAAATTTGCGAATTTTGTTATAGATGAGCTCAAGCATGTTTTTATTATAGCACAGAATAGGTAGGGGCGGACGATGATTCTCCAAAAAACGAGGCCCGGAAGTTTTTCTTTTTATCACAAAAGTGATATAATGGTGTTATGGATAAGAATTTCAGGGTGCGTGTTTTGGTGGGGATTGGTCTGTTTGTGGGGGCGGTTTTGGCGATTTATCTGTTCGATGGGGTGTTTTTGCGGATTTTGTTTGCGGGGTTTTCGATAGTCGCGGGGATTGAGCTTTTGAGTTTTTTGAAGAAAAATCAGAAATTTAACAATAAAATTCTCTTAATTTTGGAACTGGGCTTTCTCTTTTACGGGGTATTGTTCGCGGCGCAGATTGATATATTGCAAATTTGGTATATGATACTTGGTGTATCCGGATATGATGTTTTTGCATATTTGTCGTATAAGCTTTGGGGTGGTAAGTTTTTCAAAAAAGCGCGACCTTTTCCGCATATTTCCAAGAATAAAACTTGGGAGGGAACAATTGGCGGTTTGTCGGCTTCTTTCTTGCTGGTGCTAGGTGCAATTTTGATTTTCGGGAACTTGGCTACGGATTGGATATTTCTGCTTTGTGGACCATTGGCACTGATGGGGGATTTGTATGAAAGCTTTTTGAAACGACGCTTTAAGGTTAAGGATTCGAACGAAATTATTATTAAACAGCCGTTTTTTGCCAAATTGGAAGTATTAGTAGGCGGGAGTAATGGACATGGTGGATATCTGGATCGCATTGATTCGCTGATTTTTACTGCCACGGTTCTGCTGATTGTCTCTGGGATTTTGGCATAATTTAATCGTATACCGCAAGCGTATCTCGTCGATTAGATAACGTTTTTGCGATGATCTACTTGCCAAGCGCGAACTTTGGCGAATTTGGCAGCCAAGACGTCTGTATACCATTTGTCACCGAGCATTGCGGTTTCGCCTGGAGTAAAGCCGTATTCGGTCATAGCCTCGGTGAGCTTGATGCTTAGGGGCTTTTTGGCCCACCAAACGCAAGGGACATCAATATGTTTGCAGAATTTTTGCATCATTTTTTTGCGGCCGTTGTTACTAATAATCACTATTTTAACATCAGCCTCGCGGCAGGCTTCAATCCAGTCAACCAATTCGTCTGCGGGGGACTTTTCGGAATGCGTACGCAGCGTGTTATCTAGGTCGCAGAGCAAAAGCTTAATGCCCTCGCGGCGAAGCAAGTCTGGGGTTACGTCTTCGAACCTTTGGAATTTCTGGTCTGCACGAAAAATAGTCATATATTTTATGATATCATATTTTGATAAATGTTACTAAAAAAGGCGCCACAAAATAATCGCAATGCTCTTCAAAATTCAAAAACGTGATATAATAAAGTCATGTATCAGGAGTTTATCGATTTTATTCGTGACAAACAGCGAATTTGTGTGATTCAGGCGGAGAATCCGGATGGAGATTCTTTGGGGTCGGCGATTGCACTGGATTATTTGCTTGAGAAGAAAGAAATAAATCTATATTGCCCTATTAATATTCCAAATTATTTGCATTATTTTAAGGATTGGTCTAGAGTGACGGATGAATTTGACTTTCGTGCGGATGGTTATATTATAGTTGACACTGCGGCGACGGTACTGCTTTCGAAACTTTTGGACGACAATGCAATCAAAAATCGGCTCTACTCGGCACCGGTTTTGGTGCTGGATCATCATGAATCGGAAGACGATTTGAACTTTCGGCACATCAAAATCATCGAGCCGCGTCCGGCATGCGCTGAACTAATTTATCGAATTGCAAAATCTGAAAAAATCCCAATCACGCAGCCCGCAGCGGAAGCGATGTTTCAGGGGATTTTGTCGGACACTTTGGGGATGACCAGCACTGCGGTGACAGCGGAAACTTTTGAGATTGCGGCGGATCTGACGCGGCTTGGGGCAAACATCGCCGACCTCGAGGATCGGCGGCGGGATTTTATGAAGAAATCTGCTCGGATTTTGGACTATAAGGCTGATTTGATTAAGCGTATCGAATATTCACTGGACGGGCAACTTGCGACGGTGTATATTCCGTGGGATGATATCGTGCAATATTCAAACGAATACAACCCGAATGTGCTGATTTTGGAAGAAATGCGGATGGTGGAGGGCGTGAAAGTAGCGGTAGCAATCAAGACCTACCCAGACGGCAAGGTGACTGGCAAAATCCGCACCTCGACTGACGTGCCGATTGCGGAGCGAATCGCTGGATATTTTGGCGGTGGCGGGCATCCGTTTGCGGCAGGCTTTCGGACTTACGACACATCTTATGAGGAGGTTGTGGCGGATTTGGTGCATATAATGCCGGGGCTTTTGACGGAAGCGAAGAATGCCGTAATGGCGGAAGCAAAGGAAACTGCGGGAGCAGAAAATGCTTAATTTTACTAGATATCGGCTTTTTAAACGTTCTTTGAGGCTACGCAAGACGCACGATTTTTGCAAGGTGGATAAACCGATTTTGACCGTCGTGATGATTCATGGTATAGCTTCGGATTCTACGACTTTTCGGCAGGCGTTGTGCTATTTGGAGGGCACGAAGTCGATGCAAAGTGTGCGATTTGTGACTTTTGATTTGCTGGGTTCGGGCAAATCCTATAAGAGCAAACACCTGAATTATACCTATGATGAGCAGCTAGCGGCACTGGAGAAAAACATCGCGAAGCTAGGCATAAATACGCCCTTAATCTTACTGGGGCATTCGATGGGGACTTTCATCGTGACGCGTTATGCAAGCATTCATAAAAAAGCGGCTGAGCAATTGATTTTGGTGTCTCCGCCGGTTTATCGACCAGAGGATTTTAAGGACTCAGCATTCAGCCTAGCAATAAAAGCTTTCGAGCATACTGTTAATGCTAAGGAATTAACACCACTCTCGAAGCAAGTTTTTCGTAATTCGATGGACAATATCGTATTAGACCAGAAAAACTATCAATTTTTGGCAAAATTGCGAACTCCTGCTACACTAATTTACGGCGACGAGGATAAACTTATTGCGACGCAAAATATCCCCGGCATTCTAAAGGCAAATCCGCGACTTTCCGCCGTCAAAACCCACGGCAGGCACGGAGTAACGCGAGATAAATATGTGCAAATTTTGAAAATTTTAGAGGAGGCGATTTATGCTAAAAATTCATAATACTGGCACGCGCAAACTTGAAGCTTTCCGCCCGCTCGGTGATGTCGTAAAGATTTACACATGCGGACCGACAGTTTATAGTTATCCGCATATTGGTAATTTTGCTTCTTATATTTATTGGGATTTTTTGATACGAACTTTGAAATTGAATGAATACAAGGTGCGTCGCGTGTTGAATTTCACCGATGTAGGGCATTTAACTTCGGACGGAGATGATGGCGAAGATAAGCTAGAGAAAGGCGCCAGGAAAGAGGGAAAGACGGTTTTTGAGGTTGCAGATTTTTATGGGAAAGCTTTTTTGAAGGATTTTCGGGCGCTAAATTTGACTGAACCAGATTTGATTGCTAAAGCTACAGATTACGTTGAGGAGGATATTCTTGCGGTTGACAAAATGACTGAGCGCGGGTTTACTTATGAAACTACGGATGGGATTTATTTTGACACTTCTAAATTTGCGCAGTATGCGGATTTTGCTAGATTGGACCTGAAGGGACTGCAAGCCGGAGCTAGAGTGGAATACAATTCCGAAAAGCGTAATCCTTCTGATTTTGCGGTTTGGAAGTTTATTCAGCCCGGGGAGAATCACGCTATGCGCTGGGATTACTTGGGGCGTCCCGGGTATCCCGGATGGCATCTTGAGTGTTCGACAATCATCAATAAAGAACTGGGGGAGCCGATCGATATCCATACGGGCGGGATCGATCATATTCCGGTGCATCATACCAACGAGATTGCGCAGACTTATGCGATTTCCGGTTTGGAGCTGGCGAAGTATTGGTTGCATTGTGATTTTATCACGATTGAAGGCGAGAAAATTTCTAAATCTCTAGGGAATGTATACACTTTGGACGATTTGGTGGAGCGTGGATTTACACCGCTAGATTACAAGATGTGGATTTTGTCCGGACATTATCAAGGGGCGCGGAATTTTACTTTCGAGAGTTTGAAGGGCGCACAGAATCGGCGCTTAAATTGGCGAAACCGCGTGGCGGAGCTTTATCAAATCGTAGAGCAGCCAGAGGCGGGGAATTTTACGCAGATTCTCGCGGCGGCAAATGATAACTTAAATTCGGCTGAGGCTTTCGCGCTAATTGATAATTTGGATTTAGGGCTTGATGATTGGCAGAAAATCGATGAATTGTTTGGCTTGGATATTGTAGGCAGCTCACCGGATTTGACTGCGAAATTGGCGAACAAAATCCAGGCTCGAACTAAGGCGCGCCGAAACAAAGATTTCGAGACAGCGGACCGCATTAGGGACGAATTGGCGGAGCAGGGAATTGCGATTCGCGACACGGCGGGTGGGGCGATTTGGCAGTTTTTGCGTTGATTGGGGTTTCTGGAAACGAGAGATTAGTCTTGCTAATTTATTTGCGGGAAACGTTGCTGATTTACGCGGCAAGGTCGGGGACTGCAAGACTTAAGCAAATAGAGAGGAGTGTTTTAATGAGTAGGAGTCCTAGTTTAGCTCTTAATCTTTGCCGTAATATCTGCTTAGAAAATCTTTTTTGAGATTGTCAAATTCATCTGCCAGGATAGCGGTGCGGATTTGGCGAGTTAAATTTACAACAAAATATTCATTATGGATAGAAGCTAAGGTTTTGGCTGTAATTTCATTGGCTCTAAACAAATGATGGAGGTAAGCCTTACTGTGGTTTATGCAGCATTCGCAACCACACCCATCTACAACAGGAGAAAAATCAGTGCGATATTTGGAATTATTAATATTAATGCGTCCATTTGGACTATATAGGGCGCCATTTCTGGCCATTCTAGTTGGTCCGACACAGTCAAAAGTATCACAGCCAAATTCTGCCCCTACGAATATATCTATCGGCTCGCTACCCATACCCAAAAGATGACGCGGCTTATTGTTGGGCAAAACCGAGTTTACAGTTTTTAGTATTTTATCCATGCCATTTGCGGTAAAAACTCCACCGATTCCAAAACCATCAACGCTCTTAGCGGCAGCGTAACGAGCAGATTCGAGGCGCAGTTCAGGAAAAGCCCCGCCTTGGATAACGGCGTAGAGATATTGCCGATTTAGCCCTTTACCCAATGCATTGCGCTTAAGGTTATTATGTTCGGATACACAGCGATCTAGCCATGAGTGTGTCCTAGCCATAGCTTTCTTGATGTCATTATAGTTTTCCGATTTCGCAAGATGATCAAAAGCCATGTGAATATCGGCGCCAATTTTCCATTGCGCTTGCATGGAAGTTTCTGGAGTCATGAAAAATTTATCGCCATTTAGATACGAATAAAATTCTACCCCCTCTTCGGAAATCTTTAGCTTATGCTTAGCAGATAGCCCACTTTTCCTAGACGAGTTGGCGTCGAAATCCTGCCCTAAAGAAAAAATCTGAAACCCACCGGAGTCCGTAAAGGTAGGCGCGTGCCAACCAGAAAATTCCGCCAGACCGCCTGTCGCATTGATTAAATCAACGCCTGGGGAAAGCAACAGATGGTAGGTGTTCGCCAAAATCGCTTGCGAACCAAGCGCGCGCATTTCTTCCATAGTCAAAGCCTTGACGGTGGCGCGCGTAGCCGCACCGATAAAAGCCGGCGTTTCAATATCGCCATGCGGAGTATGGATAATTCCAATGCGAGACAACCCACGCTGTTTTTGTACTTCAAAAAATTCCTCCCCTAGCATATCAACATGGAATCTCCGTAACTTAGAAAATTGTATTTTTCAGCGACAGCGTGGCGATAAGCTGGTTCTAGATGATTCCAACCAGCAAAAGCTGCTGCCAGCATCAAGACAGTCGACTTGGGGGCGTGATAATTGGTGAGCAAAGCATCTATGACTTCAAATTTAAAACCTGGATAAATAAAAATGTTGTCTTCGCCAGAAGTTTTGCCAGTTTTACCATAAAATTCCAACGTGCGAGCAACTGTCGTACCTACAGCGACGACGCGCTTATGCTGGTTTTTCGCCGTGTTGATGGCGTCGACAGTATCTTTTGGAATATTAAAGCATTCCGAATGCATCTTATGTTCTTCGACCACCTCAGAACGAATTGGCAAAAATGTGCCTAAGCCC
>CAVEGL010000021.1:0-7939 GCA_963615165.1 bacterium
GGGATGGAGATTTGTATAAGATGACGGCTTCCGGCAAGGAATGAAGTCATGATATTGAGGGGATGTTTATTTTGAATAAAGAGCAGAAGATTGCTGGGGGTGAGTATTATTTTTATGTAGCAGTAAAAGGGGTCTTGGAACACTGCTGCTTGAGTGGGCTTAAAGAGAAGGATACGATAATTACGAAAGAAGAAGAAGCGAAAATACTTCCCCCGGAAAAGCAAAAGACTTCAGCGTGAAAACGGGTGGAAAAAATTCGGTGATTGCAGTGCGGCGATCATTGCTTTTATTTTGTCAAGCCCTTTGGTGCTAACTGAGAATGTTCCGACAAAGAGTAATGACTAGCCGATTAATCTGAATAAAATCAAAGAAAGAACGGATGGGATTGAAATTGATGATATGGTGTTAACGCCGAGCGAGGCAGAATGTCACGAGTCGAGTGATTATGATTTTGGTGGGGGTGAATGTCGAGGGCGAAGTGGGGCACACCTTAGGTGCGGGAGATTATACGGTTGAGGAGTATTCGGTGCCGAACCCAGAGACACATCAGGCGGTGACGGATGATGTGACTTGGGAGCAGGGCAAAAAATTGGATGAGCACTTGGAGGAGATTGCGTGAGAAACCGGACGGACGAAAGAAGTATTGGCAGATAATACAAGGATTCACATGAGATTTATTCGGCGTCCTCAAGAGCGGAAAGCAGAGAATCTTCGACGTTTTGTTTCTTTTTCTTGGGGGCGGATTTGGCGAGTTCGATGTCGATTTCGTAGCCAGTTAATTTGGAAGCAAGTCGCACGTTTTGGCCCTGTTTGCCGATGGCGATAGATTGTTGATCTTCGGTGACGAGGACTTTAGCTTTTCTGTCATCGATTTCGACTTTGACGACCTCGGCCGGACTGAGGGCTTCGCGGATGTATTCGGAAGAGTTGTCACTCCAAGTGATGATGTCGATTTTTTCGCGGTCGCCGATTTCGTTCATGACAGCTTGGACGCGAACGCCGCGGCCTCCGACGAAGGTGCCGACTGGGTCTACTCCTGGGGCGGTGGCGGTAACGGCGATTTTGGTGCGTTTGCCGGCTTCACGAGCAATACCTTTGATTTCTACGGCGCCAGATTCGATTTCCGGAACTTCTTGGCGGAAGAGAGCTTCGACAAACTCGGCGCAACCGCGGGAAAGAATGAGTTTGGCGCCACGCTCGTCGCGCTCAACCTTTTTGATGTAAACTTTGATGCGAGAGCTAACAGAGTAGTATTCACCATCGATTTGCTCGGAGCGAGGCATGATGCCGGTGGCGCGTCCGAGGTCAATGCGGACAACTTTGGGTTCGACACGGGTGACTGTGCCGGTGGCGATGGTGCCAATGCGGTTTTCGAAGGCGGCGATTACGCCTTCGTTTTCGGCTTCGCGGAGACGCTGAGTTAAGACCTGAACGGCGGTGCGGGCAGCAACGCGGCCAAGAGTGGTAATTTTGAGCTTTTCTTCAACGATGTCGCCCAGTTCGGCAGACTTGCCGGCTTCGAACTGGGGGATTTCGGTGGCGGGATTATAAGCTAAGCCATCTTCGATGACTTCGCGAGCGATAAATAATGTAGCTTCGCCCGTGTTGACGTTGAGTTCGACGCGGACGTTCATGTCGCGATTGCCGTATTCTTTGCGCCAAGCGGCGGCAATAGCTTGCTCGATGATATTTAAAACGATTTCGCGGTCGAGATTTTTTTCTTCGGCGATGATGTCAACCATGGTAGACATTTGATGTAAATCTAAATTTTCCATTTTTTCCTTTCTTTAAAAAACCGCCTCTTTGAGAGCGGTTAAATCTGTATACTTTGATTATAGCAAAAACCTTGAAAAAAGGCAAGAGATTTGCTATAATAGAGGTAATAGAAAATCTTGTAATAAAAAGGAAAATATGAATATTAACGAAGAAGAGCGCCGTGCAAGGCTGCTAAAATCACGGGCAGAGAGGTTGCCGGATATTAAAAAACAATTTGAAGAGGCACAAAAACGCAATTTCAACGCGAATTTTGCAAAAGATAACAAAACGTCAAAAACGACATCGCGTAGTACTAAGGCTACTGGGAAAAAGTCTGGAAAAAATGATGCGCGAAATGCTGCGAAATCGAAAACTGCGACGACTAAAACCGCAGCGGAAAAGCGTAGAGTGAATCTTTCGGTATCGACGCGCAAAGGCGAAATGGTGCATCATCAGCGAAGATTGTCGCAAGATGTAAATATGCAAGCGACGCAGCATATTATTGGGTTGCCAGTCAACAAATCTCGATATAATGGTTACAGTGGGGAGCAGATTACGAATGCGAAATTGAAACAGATGCGACCAGATCCGGAGTCGGTGAGGATTATCCCGATTGGTGGGGTGGGTGAGTTTGGGATTGGTAAAAACATGACTATTATCGAATATAAGTCCGAGATGATTGTAGTGGATATGGGGGTGCTGTTTGCGGGGGGTGATTATCCTGGGGTGAACTATATGATTCCAGATATAAAATATTTGGAGGATAATCGCGACAAGGTGAAGGCGATTTTGTTTACACATGCGCATCTTGACCATATTGGGGCTTGTCGGCATCTTTTGCCGCGCTTTAATCCATTGACGCCGATTTACGGGACGGAGTTTACTCTAGGAATGATTAAGAGACAGATGTCGGAGCTTGAGGATGTGCCGGAATTGAATTATCAGATGGTGGAGCCTTTGCAACATAAGAATATTCAGGTGTCGGAGCATTTGAGTGTAGAGTTTATTCATACTTTGCACTCGATTCCCGGGAATGCGGCGATTGTGGTGCGGACGCCGAATGGGGTGATTTATCTCTCTGGTGACTGGCGGCACGAGACGAAGCCGATGGGCGTACAGACGGATTACGAACGGATTGATGAGATTGTGCGGACAGAGGGGATTGATTTGATGTTGAATGAATCGACGAATATCGACTCTCCTGGAAAACATCCACATTCGGAGTATGATGTGGGTGATAATTTGGGACGCGTGATGGATCATTATGCGAATGGACGAGTGATTATTTCGTGTTTTTCGTCGCAGATTTCGCGAATCGAGTTGATTCTGAAGGAAGCGGCGACGCGGGGGCGCAAGGTGGCGTTTTCGGGCTTTTCAATGATTAACAACGTGGAAGTGGCGCTTCGGACGAAATCGATTAAAGTGCCGAAGGACACGATTGTGAAGATGGAGGACATCATTAAGATGCCGGACGAGCGGGTTTGTATCGTTTGTACGGGGTCGCAAGGTGAGCTCAACGCGGTTTTGAATCGAATGGTGACGGGGGCACATAAATTTATCAAGATTAAATCGACGGATACGATTGTGTTTTCATCGAATCCGATTCCCGGAAACGAGCCGCATGTGGTGAATACAGTGGACGGGCTTTTGCGTGAGGGGGCGCAGGTGATTCAGAATGGCAAGACGCATCTGACCAATATTGGGCCTTTGCATTTGTCCGGGCATGCTTACTATGAGGATCATGTGGAGTTTGTGACGAGGCTGAAGCCGATGAATTATATGCCTTATCACGGGGAATTTTATATGCTAGAGCATAATGCGGAGATGGCGGAGAATGTTTTAGGTATCCCGAAAGAGCGAATTTTGGTGATGGATGATGGGGATATTGTGGAATTGACGCCCGAAAAGCAAATTCGGAAGGCGGGGCGAATTCATGTGGGGAATAAGCTTTACGATGATGCGGATCAACAGGTGCATGAGGCGGTGGTGAAGGATCGGATTCATATTTCGCGCGAGGGGATTTTTGTGATTATTCTGACTTTGAATAAGAAAACCGGGCATTTGATGAAAACGCCAGATATTGTGTCGAGGGCGTTTATCTATCTAGACAATTCGGAGGAGTTGATTGGGAAGATTCGGCATTATTTGCGGCAGAAAACGGACAAATCGATTGCAACCGATCCGGAGATGAAGGTGTTAAAAGAAGAAATCAAAGAGGATATTACGCACATTTTGTTTGACGCGACGGGGCATACACCGATTGTGATTCCGGTGATAAATAAGGTTTAGGAGTGTAAATGGTTTACGATGCGGTGATTGTTGGGGGTGGAATGGCGGGGCTTTCGGCGGCGATTTATTTGCGACGGGCAGGCAAGACGGTTTTAGTGTTGGAGAATGCGGCTTATGGGGGGCAGATTTTGGCGACCGAGCGAGTGGAGAATTATCCTGGGTTTGAGGAGATTTCCGGCGCGGAGTTAATCGAGAAAGTTTATGTGCAGGTGGAGAAAATAGGGGTGGAGTTTAAGTATGCGGAAGCGTTAAAGCTTGTAGAAGATAAGTCAAAGTGGATGATTGAGACAGATGGGGGGAAAGTGGCGGGGCGAGCGGTGATTTTGGCTACGGGGACGATGGTGCGAGAACTGGGGGTGGAAGGTGAAAGAAAATATGCCGGTAAGGGAGTGTCATATTGTGCGACTTGCGACGGGGCGTTCTATGACGGCAAGACGGTGGCGGTGGTGGGCATTGTATGAGGCTTTGTATCTTTCGGGAATTGCGAAAAAGGTTTACGTGGTGAATCGCGGAAGGCGGTTTAAGGGGGAAATGGTGTTGGTGGAGCGTTTGCGTGAGAAGGCAAATGTAGAATTTTTGTTTGAGAGTTCGGTGACGGGGATTTGGGGGGATGATAAGGTTAAGAGGGTGAAAATTCATAGCGAAGATGGCGAGAAAGAGCTGGCGGTGGAAGGTGTTTTTGTGGCGATTGGGCGGCGCGCGAATACGGAAGTGGCTGTGGGGCTTTTGGAACTGGATGAGAATGGTTATATTGTGGCGGGGGAAGATTGTCGAACGAGCGTGGCGGGGGTGTTTGCGATTGGGGATTGTCGGACGAAAAGGGTGCGGCAACTGGTGACGGCGACGGGAGATGCGGCGGTGGCGGCCAGTGGGGTGGTTGAATTTCTGAAAGTGTGATATAATAGGAGTGTGCCCGAGTGGCGGAATTGGTATACGCGTTCGACTTAAAATCGAATGGTTAGTTTACCATATGGGTTCAAGTCCCATCTCGGGCACCAAAATTCTTATTAAAATCGCCTATTTTGGCGTTTTTTTGTGTTCGCCCGCCCACGAGGTACGCTTCGCTCGAATGAAATACCCTTTTGAACGATTTTTGCTAAGAATTTTAGCTCTCTTTAAAAAATGCGCCATTTTGGCTTTTGTGCAAAGATAGGGATTTGGCTTGGGGGTAATGGTTAGAAGCTACAGGAATAGTGGAATTCAGCGCGATAAGATGTTTTAGTATAGGGTGGGTCGGGGTAAAAAGTGACGGTGGTGGCGTCGGAATCGCAATATTTTAGGGTGAGGGTGAAGGTGTTGGTGGTGGCGGTGGGGTCGGCGGCCATAAGCTGGAGGAGGGAGACTTCTGAAAAGCCGGTATCAGTGTATGCTTGGAGCGTGCCGTCTATGTCGGAGGTGTTTTTGGCGATTTGGGGGTAAAAATAGGATTCGTAATAGTTGGTGGCGAGAGCGTTGATTTGGGATTTGACGGTGCGTTCCGGCTTGAAGAGCCAGCCGCAGAGGCAGGCTGCGACGACTGATAGCAGAGCGATACTAATGACTGCGATGATGATTTTTTGGGTGAGAGTGCGGGGGCGGAGGAAAAATGTGCGTGATTTGGTGCGGTGGATTTTGGCGCTGGAGACGCTTTTGCGTTGGTGCGCGGTTGATTTGGACGTGTTGTGACGCGATGCGGCAACGTGGGTAGATTTTGGAGTTTTTGAAGCTTTGTTAACCATAAGCTTATTTTAGCATAAAAAATTACTTTCCGTCAAATAAAAAGTGTGATATGATGTTGATATGAGCAAAATTTTTAAACGTACGAAAATTTTGGCGACGGTGGGGCCGGCAACTAATACGGCGGAAAAAGTGGAGGAGCTAATCATGGCGGGGGTGAATGGGTGCCGCCTGAATTGTTCGCATGGTTCAAATGAAGAGCGCGATCAACAGATTGCGTGGATTCGGGCGGCGGCGGAGAAAAAAGGACGTTGTGTGGCGATTGTGCAGGATTTGCAGGGACCGAAGATTCGTTTGGGAATGTTGCAGGATAATCGATTGGACTTGAGGGCGGGAGATGAGGTAATTTTGGAGGCGCGCGAGGGGTTTTTGCATGATGGTGGGATGATTGTGCCAGTACAATATAATTTAGCGACAAAAGTGAAGGTGGGTGAGCCGCTTTCGATGTTTGACGGCAAGGTGAAGTCTAAGGTGGTGGAGGTCGTTTCGGATACGGCGATTCGGGTGCGGATTTTGAATAATGGTTTTATTATGTCGCGGAAGGGGCTGAATTTGCCGGAGACGGATTTTGGTGGGGATATTTTGACGGAGAAGGATTTGGCGGATATTGCATATGGAGCGAATTGTGATTATGATTATGTGGCTTTATCTTTCGTGCAGAGTGCGGAAGATATTTTGAAATTAAAGCAGATCTTGTTGTCTTATGGCTCGACGGCGAAGGTGATTGCAAAGATTGAGACAAAAAAGGCGATTGCGAGTCCAGAGCAGATGGAGGCGATTGTGCGAGCGGCAGATGGGGTAATGGTGGCGCGGGGTGATATGGCGGTGGAGGCGGGGGCGGAAGTTGTGCCGATCGTACAAAGGAGATTGATTGCGATGTGCCGAGCGCAAGCGAAGTTTTGTATTGTGGCGACGCAGATGCTTTCTTCGATGGTGGAGGCGCCAGAGCCGACGCGAGCAGAAGTGTCGGATGTGGCAACGGCGGTGATACAGGGGGCAGATGTGGTGATGTTGTCGGATGAGACGGCAAATGGAAAATATCCGATTGAGGCGGTGCAAGAGATGAAAAAGGTGATTTTGTATGTGCAGAATAATTCGCGAATGTCGCCTTTAACTCAGGTACCAGTGGGAGAGAAATCGGAGATTTACGATGCGATTTCGGATGCGGCGGCGCGACTAGCGGAGCGGATTAATGCAGATGTGATGATTTGCCAGACGGCTTCAGGGGTGACAGCGACGACGATAGCAGCGCAACGGCCAAATGTACCGATTATTTCGGTGACTTCGAATCGACGCGTGGCGAATCAGTTGGCTTTGATTTATGCCAATGCGGCTTTTGTGCGACCGTATGAAGAGAATTATGGTTATGATTTAGGAAAGGAATTGAAGCGAAGTGGTTATTTGAAGACGAAGGCAGGAGAAAAAGATTTGATGACGGTGATTGTGTCGGGGGATTTGGAAAAGATGGGGACGGATACTATTAAAATAAGGAGAATTTAGATGAGAACTATAAATGATATAGATGTAAAAGATAAAGTTGTGTTGGTGCGAGCGGATCTGAATGTACCGATGAAAGACGGTAAAATAGAGAGTGATTTGCGGATTTCGGCGACTTTACCGACGGTGGAGGAGTTGTTGCGGCGTGGGGCGCGTAAGGTGGTTTTGATTTCGCATTTGGGGCGACCGACTAAAAAAGTCGATAAAGGCGAAGATGTAGAAATGGAATTTAGCTTGGCTCCAGTGGCGGAGAGATTGCAGGCTTTGCTGCCGAGCGGGGTTGAAGTGGGGTTTTATCCGTTGCCGGAGCCCGGATTGAGAGCAGAAAAAACTTTGGAGGAAATTGCATCAGCGAAGGTGGCTTTACTCGAGAATTTGCGTTTTGATTCTAGGGAGGAGGCGAATTCGGCTGAATTTGCGCAGGAAATTGTGGATTTTGTGCGGCCAGATGTTTTGGTGGAAGATGGGTTTGGTGTGTTGCATCGCGCGCATGCTTCGACTAGTGCGCTAGCTAAAATTGTGCCGGTGGTGGCGGGATTGCTGGTGGAGAAGGAAAT
This sequence comes from bacterium, assembly GCA_963615165.1. GTDB lineage: Bacteria > Patescibacteriota > Saccharimonadia > Saccharimonadales > Saccharimonadaceae > Nanosyncoccus. The sequence goes on from CAVEGL010000021.1 coordinate 7,815, forward strand.
TGCGAATTTGCGAAAGGCAGTGGAAGATCCGGAGAAGCCATTGCTTTTGATTATTGGCGGTTCGAAAGTGGCGGACAAGGAGCCGTTGATTCAAGAGTTTGCGGATAAAGCAGACCATATTGCAG
>CAVEGL010000021.1:7949-8662 GCA_963615165.1 bacterium
ATATTGCAGTGGGTGGCAGAATCGCGGCGGATGGATATATGAGTGAAATTGCGAATGTTTATGTGGCAGAGGATTTTGACGAAGATGCTGAGGGGCGCAAATTGGATATTGGTCCGGTTTCTACGGCGAAGATTCTAGAGATGATTAAAGAGGCGAAGACGATTGTTTGGAATGGCTTAATGGGCTTGGCGGAGGATCCGGCTTATGCTACTGGTTCGGAGATGGTGGCGAAAGCGATGGGGGAAAAGAGGGATGCGATTACGATAGTTTGCGGGGGTGATACTACAGGGTTTGTGGAGGGATTACAGAAGGATAACTCGGATTTGCAATATAGTCTAGTGTCTACCGGTGGTGGGGCGGCTTTGGAGTTTTTGTTGGGGAAGAAGTTGCCTGGGCTTGAGGGGATTTTGGCGGGGGGGAATAGGGACATGGAAATATCTATTCGAGACTAAAATGTAACAGATCGGGCTTGACTATAAAGTGGAGAGTAACAAAAATGGCTAAGAAAAAGACAGAGGACACCATAAATCTGGATGCAATTCTCTTTAAATGCAGAGACATATTGCGTGCGGCACGAAATTCAGGTTCTTTCTTTGAAAAGCGTGACATGATGCTGACGCTGGTATTCTTGCGCTTTATCGGAGAAAAGTATGAGAACGGCATTGAAAAACTCCGTCAAACCTTAATCGCACAGGGGCTTGATCCGGATGATG
>CAVEGL010000022.1:0-8015 GCA_963615165.1 bacterium
ACGGATATGACTATGACATTAACGACGTTGCTAAAGCTGCGCAGTATTCGATGCAGAAGACTGCCAGTGCCGATGCCGTTACGTCTGCAATGGGTGAATTGACTCTGCATAAATTGGCAGGGGAGATTTCCGAGGCTGAGTTTAATGCTATTGCTTCGAAATTGTTGAAGCAAGCTGGCACATTGGATGATATTAAGCATGGTGTTAAAGGCGCATTTGGTGCTAACTCTACGGCAGATAACCTGAAATACTATACCGGTAAAGGTGCTGAAAAAGCACAAGATGTTGCAAAGACTGTTGCCAAGAAAGTGAAAGGACTTTCTGCTGACGCGCAAGACATTGCCAGTAGCTTGTCTAAGAAACTGAAAAAAGGCTATAACAAAGTACGTTCCATGGTGGACTAATTATTTTTGAAGTTGTAATTCGGGTTATAAGGGATATAATTTATTGCTTGTAACCCGTAACTAAACAAATTTATAAAGAGTAGCAGCTATGACAGAAAGAGAATTATACATGCAGCTCGGCGACTTGGCACTTACTAAGTTTGCAGAAGAAATCGATGAGAAGACGTTTAATAAAAAGTGCCACGCATTAGTTAAGAAAGCAGGGGCTGAGCAAGGTGTCCGTACTGCCAATAGCACTATTAAAGCATTAGATAAAACTGGATTGTTACCCGGACTTGCCAAGGAATATTTGAACGCATTAAAAATGACAGAGTTGAAAGATGGTTTGACACCGTCAATTCCTCGGTTGTTATTGCGTGGTTCGAAGTATAACGTCGGAAAGATATTGTCCGGCGGGGCTAAAACAGCATTGGCATATGCACCGATATTAATGGCGGCGGCTTCCGCGGGAAAGAAAAAAGACGACATAGATGAGATGTTGAGTGATGATTACTACCAATCTTTGTAAAAAATTAGGTGTATTATCTCTGGAAAAAATTGCCGGTGAAATTGATGCTGACGAATTTATTTCGCAAGTAGATACTCTTGTGAAACAAGCCGGGATTGATATAACTCCGGTGGCAAAATTTGGCAAATCGTTACTGGATACACTGACACTAAAAGATGCAGTTAAAGCAATGAACCCATCTCGTATGAGACGTATCGCTCATGGCGGAAAGTATAACTACGGAGATTTAATCCACGGTGCGGCAAAAGCAGCTTTATTGGGTGTCCCTGTTGCATATACTGTATCTGCTCTGAATGACGCAGAAAAAGATGAACGCAGAAACGATTTGCGAATTAAATATTATAACGAAACTAAGAAAAATAAAGGTACACAAGGTGTCTCTTATGATAACTAAAACAGCGTTCCAGCTTGGGATAGGTTCATTAGTTGGCGCACTACGGGCATCTAAATTATCTGATGCAGATAAAAAACTTTTAGCAAAAGCTTATAATTTAACTAAGGATTCCAATTTTGGTGGTCGGAGTGCTCTACGTGGCGAGGTGGGGAACCTTATAGGGGACTTTGGTGGTACTATAGCAGGAGCACTTGGCGCATCCGCATTGGGTGCAACAGCCCCGGCTGCGATACTGGCTGCCGGTATTGGTTGTGGTGTCCCTGCAGCTATATATGGCATCGTAAAAGGAACTAATAAATATTCAAAAAAAGGTGTTGAAAAGGCTCGAGCACTTTTAGAGAAAAATAAACAGCACACAAGTAAAGAGGACTAAATAAACTATGCCTCCTATTTCACCGGCAGTAAATGCCTATATGCAACAGGGTCAAATGCAACAAGGCCCTTCTTCGGCGGAAGCGATATTTAATAACGCTTTTACTACGCAAGCACAGAACACTATGCAAGCGAAGTATCCTTCTTTGTCCACAGCTGTGGTAACTTTCAAAGTTATGGACAGCGACGTGAACAAAGGCAATGCCTTTGGCGTATTTATTTTACGTTATAGGGACGGAGTGCGGCATATACCGGCGGTGATGGTCGGGGGCAATATGAAGTCCTGCGAGATGGTGTATGACAGGGAATCCGACCAGTTTATGCCATTAACCGAAAATGTGGTAAACGAGCTGGCGAATGCCGCTATGATTACCGGTACGACGTTGATGGACGGAGACGCCAAGGTTGAGAACACCACAGGGCTGTTCAGAAACTTGGTGCGTCCGCCCTACTCGTCCAACGTAGCTTTGGCATCGAGCATTGATATTTCCGATTTGCCGGACAATGCCAAGGATACGCTTTATAATTATTTGTTGGACAAACCGAATTTATTGGCAAAGGTTGCCGAGTTTTATCCCGTCGACGAATTGGGTGAGAAGCTGGCACACAATACCAAAACGGCCAGCTATGCCGATTTTGCTTTGCCGGAAGTATTAAGCATTGAGAATTTAACAAAAGAAGCCGCCACGTTTTTGACGGACGAAGAGAAAAACCACGTTAAGAGTTACGGCTATGTAGTTAAAAATGCCGAAGAAGCGCAAAACGGTGTGGTGGCGAATTCTGATAATAATGTTGTTGAAGCACTGGGCATTGAAGAAATCGGATTGAACGACGACCGATTTGACGGCGGGCATTATAAAGGTGCCGTTCAAAAAGGCGAAGCCCTTTGCTATGACGGCGGCGAATTTAAGTTTGAGCCGATTTTAGTGGTTGGCAACAAAGTGGTGTTTAAGTCCGGGGACAGCATTCAACTGTCCAAGCAAACGCATTTGGTGGTGCGTGGCTTATCATTCGAAATGGACGAAGACGACCTCAAAGAATTTTCTATTAGCACCAAATTACAAAAGCCCGCAGGGAAAGACGGTTCCATTACCGGTTGTGTACTTTTAACGCCTACCCGTTATGGGTATTCCGCAATTACACTGCCCGGGTATATTGATAAAAACAAAATTATGCGCACGGAGTCGCAAGATGGCGTTGCGTCGTTGCGCTTTGGGCAACATATTGTAACGCAAGCTCCGGATATTACGTACGGCAGTGTTTGCACAAAAGAAGGTCAGCATTTTGTTCCGGTGGGCACGGGAATTTTATTCACGTACGACTACATGGAAACCGGTTCAAGAATTCCGTCGGTGGTGCACACCATTAACGACTTTGTGCATTTGATGTCCCGGTTTGCAACGCCGGTATCCGTGGCTTCCGACGGTGTTTCCATTGCAATCACCGATAAGAAATTAAATAAGACGGCACAGTTTAATACTGCGGGTGATGCGGCACAATATTTAGTTGATAAGTACAACGTTTCCGCATCCGGAGTGGATACCATTCTCGGGAACTCGCAGAGCTTTGTATTTAGCAAAGTGGCATTTGGTGAAGGCGATCCAATGGCTATGCAACAGCAAATGATGATGCAACAGCAACCGGTCGCAGGACAGCAAATGCCGATGCAGGCGGTTGATAACACGCAAATGCAGGTTCCGGCGCAACAGCCGTTAATGCAGGCGGCGGCGCAAGGGCAGCAATTTAACCCGCAGATGGTGCAGGATGCCGTTAATTTGCAAGACCCACAAATGTTTGAAGCCGGGGCGTTGGCATCGTTTGCTCAGGAACCGGATGTGAAGTCAATGCTGGTGGATTACCTGCCGGACTTCACGAATGTTTTGGATAAATTAGGGCGTTCGATATTGTTGTTTAATATTGATTACGAGAATATGGAAGAGTTTTATGGCAAAGAAAAGCTTGAAACCATCCTCGGAAGTATGCGACGAGTCTTCAAAATCATTGGTGACCTTGTGTACGACCTCAAAAAATTTATCAATATGTAACAAACTACGCCAACGGGCTACATTGGTAGAAAGCGGAGCGACGAATGTTGTTTACACGGAAGCCATGCAAGCCTATGCGGATTTTTTGAAGACGGGGGATACGACCGAACCTTTATTTGCCGAGTTGATTAACGACGATAACACGAAAGCGATTATGGAGTCGTTGATATTGGCAGATTGCCCGTCGGACTTGGTGACGGCAGCGTTTGATGTGCCGAAGCGGTCGTACGAATGGTATAAAGAGCTGTTCTTTGATACGAGCATTTTTTATACGAAGCTGGGCAAAATAGCTTATGCGCTTTCCTGTGACGATGATTACAGGGAATTACGGATTAGGGCGATTGACGTAGGGTATTCCTACATAATAAACATTTACTGCGGCGTGGACATACCGAAAGATGTTCGGATGCATTACATGAATAAACTTCTGGGTGCATCGTACAACAAGGCTTTGAATGTAAATTATTCAGGGGCGAATTCGGTAACGGCGCAGAACTCAAAAGAATATATAAAGCTCGCAATGCAGTTGAATGACACCATTGAGGGCATGACGGATACAAACAGTGCCAACAATCAAAGCGTGCTGTCGTTATTAACTTCGGATGTTTCGGAGCATGTAATAAAGCAAGAGCAGAATGTGCACACTGATATTGACGCAGGAGATATACAGTAATGGAAATAATGGAACCTACTAGCGTACCATTCAAAGAGATGGGTGAATCCATAGCCGAGCAGTTTTTCCACGCAAATACGGGGAAAACTTTAACGGAGCTGGTGGCATCTCGTGCTCAAAAAGAGAATATGTCTCCGGAAGAAGTGAAGCGGCTGGTGGAGAAAACAAACACGGCGGCTTCGATAAATTACTTATCCTCCGGCAATAACAAGAAAGGTTCTTTTGAGCTTGCAAAATACGAAGATGTTTTGAATTTAACGCACCCTATCGACGACGATGACGATGATGACGAAGACGAAATTCACGATGCCGACGATGTAAAAACGGCTGGATTAACGAAAAGCGCCAGCTTGTTAATGTTCAAGGCAGGTAAAACGTCCGGAGCGGTAAAACATGATTATTCCGGATTGCCTCGTATGACAAAACAAGCCAGTGCTAATGAAGTAAAAGACACGTCCATTCGGGATATTTTGGTATTAAAAAAGAATATTACACTGGCGCAGCAAGAAAAAACCGCCGAGGAATTAAAAGTAAGCGATGACATTAACTATATTTTGTCGGAGTTTGATCGTTGGCGTGGACCGGACTTTAACAAATTTGCGTCTGAGGCGTTAAGCTTGTACGGCGAAAAATGTGCTCCGGTGATTAACGGCATTGCGAAGTACTTGGGTGTAATGGCGAAGGTTGCGTCGGTGGATTATGTAGACGACACGCAACCCTGCATGAAGAAATTGGCTTCTGCAATGCAACATCTGGATAACATCAAAACGTTATCCACCGGCATTGGCACATTGAACGCCGCATTGGACTATGTGACGAAGAAGGCGAAGTCGTTATGATTAGCGGGCTGGCAAAATGGTTGATTATGGCGCCGTCTAGGGCTGCAATGAAGCACGTGTTGGCACCGACATTACATGGTGCTTACAAAGCTACAGCGTTCGCTACAGGTAAAGCATCTATTTTGCCGTATATATACTTGAAAGATTTTGCTAAAGCGTCGTTAAAAGATAAAATGTGGATGGCAAGTCATGCCTTGTGGGCTTATGAAAATAATAAGCGTCGTTGGGGTGATGCGTTTAACGCCAGGGACTACATAAATAATTATACGTATGGGCGGAAGTAAAATGGAAAAAGAAGCATATAAATATGTGATGCGTAAATATGCGGGCCTTATGAATATGGTATCCAACGCCAGCACGCTTATAGGTGGTATTGGAACTATTTGTTCCGGTTTAATGCTGGGCAAAGCATATTTGGCAAAGCTGAACAATGACACGCGCAGACGTGCAATTATTGAAGACTTGGCACGTAACGATGCCGTATTGCGGCAAGTGCCGAAAGATAAGCTAATCTCGTGGTACGGCGTTATTTTCCAATATAGCCCGAGAACTTCGCTGAATAAGGAAGTTACACGTGATTTACTGCAATCGTTTGCACGTATTGGTAAGATTGATTTACAGACGGTAAAAACGTTGGCAGAGACCGAGAAAGCTGTGGTTGGCGGAATGAAAGATTTCGAGTCGGTAAACGGCGGCATTGGCGGTTCTTCCGGTATGGGCAGATGGGGACGTTAAAATGATTAATTGCTCGATTGGCGGATTTTGTAAAACGGCCGGTATAGGAAACTTCTTGGGTTCGTTCTTACCGAGAAGCACAGGTTCGGGGGCGTTGGATTCACTGGCCAGAAGGTGGTCAATGTCGCCGGACGAGTTTAAGATATTTCAAGCAAATAAGTCTCGCATTAACGCAATTAAAGAACGGCAAGTGATTGAGGACATTATTAACGAGAACGGCGGCGGGCGTAATTGGTTTGATAAGAATGGTACCCCGTTCTTATTGGGCGCAGGCGGCATTGGGGCGTTGGGCTTAGGCGCATATGCGTTGGCAAATAAAAATAAACATAACGGCTGGCAAGGCGTGCCTATGCACCGTCCGGAATTTACCGATGCCGAATTTGAAAATGCTTTATATGGCGGGGTGTGATTATGATTTCTAAAGTTGCTAATTGCAGTAAGTATCTGGATAATGATTTTGAAAAAACAGGTGGAATGGTGTCTAATCTTTTTCAGGGGTTATCGAATCTTACCAATAAAGCCACCCGTGCAGCCGGTCGAGACGCAGGAGTAGGGTTAAAAGGAATGTTTACCCACGATGCCAGTGCATTGAATTCAATGGCTTCATTCAACAGATTCAACAACGGGTATAACGGTATGCTGGAAAATATGTTGAGATCGAACCCCGGAATGTCTGTAGAACAAGCCACACAAGCTTTGGCAAATCAGGGTATTCATCAAATGGGAACTATGCTTCCGCAAGCCGGGCAGGCGGCAACGCAAATGGTTGGGCAAGCTGTTCCGCAAGCAGCTACGCTTGGCGCGCAATTTACACAAAACGCTGCCCCGTTGGCAATGGGCGCAGCTGCTCTTGGTGGAACAACGTATGTTGGGAATCGTGTATTTGGTAATAGGCCCTATGGTGGTGGGTATCCTCGGTATTATTAATTTTCTTTCTGAGGCGGCTTAATTATGATTAGCAAAGTTTCCGGAGAGCTTACAAACTTTTTGAAGTCAAAGTTTTTGACATATCCTTTTGGCACCAACTATGGGAAAATGAAGGGTATGATGAGCAAAGCTTATGGTGGCATAGGTGATGACTACGTTAGTAAGGTGAAGAACCTTACGGACGATGCTTTGATGCCGTCGATTGAGCATAAAGGGTATGGTGCTAATCCGTTAAAATGGAAAAAGACTTTTCAGCACAATCGACGTGTAGACAGATTACTGGAACAAGCTGACCCTTATGAAAAAATGCAGCTGGAAACAATATTGCAAAGCAGAAAGAACTATGAAAATGATTTGTGGCGCTATAAGTTTATGTCGGCGGATGACAGAGATTACAAAGATTTTACCAAAACGTTGCAAAAACGTAGAGATAATTCTTTGGATGCTATTGATAAGGTGCATAATAAAGTAATTACTGACTTTACACCGCAAGTGAAAAGTATTAGAACTTCATATGATAAAAATTTTGAAAATGTGCATAAGGGGTATAAGGCTGAGCTTGCCAATGATTTAACAATGCGCAAAGCACAAGAGCAAACTCGCAAGGATTTAATTACAAAGCAACTCGATAATATGCACGACGTTGAGATAAAAGATTTGCAACATAGGGCTGATTTACGGAAAGAGCTTGCAAAAGAGCCGGAGTATAAAGGGCCTATGGATTGGTTAGCCAGAAATCGGCAACCGGTAGCTGCCGGAGGAGCAACCGCCGCTGCATTAGGAACAGCAGGTTGGAATTTGCATAACGCAATGAACGAGGGTATACCCTCAGAATACATGTATGAATGAGGTAATGTATAATGATTACAAAAACAGCAAATGCTTATTTGTTGAAAGAAGCCTATAGCTTGCAAGAACTGCAAGATGATGTTTCCGCTAAGTATAACCAAGTTGCTGCTTATTTGAAAGATTTGAATGCTCGCCGCATAGCTAATGGGTATACCGTCGGCAATGCTGTAAGCAAACTTGGAATTGGCAGTGACAAAGTTCGTAAAGAACTTGCTGAAAACGGTCTTATTAACTTTGTGAGTAATCACGGCGGAAAGCGGCTATCCGAG
>CAVEGL010000022.1:8025-8556 GCA_963615165.1 bacterium
GCGTTGAAAGACCAAATAATGGAAAAGGCTCGTGCAAAAGCAAATGACCTGGATAACTATGTTTATGATAAGCGTCAGCAACTTTCCAATGCTATTAGCGGTGGCCGCTTAAATGATTTGCAGAAGAAGTTTGACCGTGCAGCCGATATACTGGATTGGGGCAACCGTGGTGGTGCAATGAGGTATAAACAAGAACTTCCAGGGGAAGAATATTAATTAGCAGGGTTTTTATTATGATTACAAAAACAGCAAATGCTTATTTGTTGAAAGAGGCCTATAACTTGCAAGATTTGCAAGATGATTTGTCTAAAATCCCAGATAAACTTAGAACCAGATATGAAGGGCGTCGCGATACAAACCCGGATAATGAAATCTTTCCTGATTTTGTAAACACGGTGATAGACGGCGCCCAAGAAGGTGCTTATATTGTGAGTAATAGTCTTGGGCGTAATAATAGCTGGGATCGTATTAAGCATGATGTGCCCTTGTATGTAGATAGTGCAAAGCGTCTCGTACGTACAGGTGCAGATA
>CAVEGL010000023.1:0-2854 GCA_963615165.1 bacterium
ACCCTCGCCATCTAACACCGGAAAATCCGTCAACCCCGACTTATACAGCTCATCCAACTTCAGCGGCCCCAGCACATCCTCCGCGTGCACCAAAACCATCTGCGATTTGGGCGTCATCAAATCTTGCACCGTCCGATGCTCAAACTCCATCAACGCCGCCAGCCGCGCCCGATCCTTCGCCGAAAAAACCGTCTTCGGCGTCCGCTGGATCAACTTCACCAGCTCGTCCAAAGATTGCGGAGCCTTCACTGGACGCTCCGGTGCACGAGATCGATATTTTTCCACCTTCGGGTCAAACCACTTCACGAAATCCTGCATAAGTTTTTCAAACATGATATAATTATTATATCACTAAAGGAGTTTTATGAAAAAGGTTAAAGGTTTTTCAGTAGCAGGAGTCATCATCGGAGTAGCAGTCGTCGCCCTCCTCGGATTGGCCACTTACGCCATCATCGATGGCAATAATAAAGCAACAGATTTTAATGTGTACGATTTCTACAGCATCATCGAAGCCGACACAAACAACGGCGGAATCGGCGACCACGTCAAAGGCGACGCCACGTCACCCGTCCTAATCTTCGAATACGCCGACTTCCAATGTCCGGGTTGCGCCTCCATCAACCCTCGAGTTAACCAAGCCATCGAGGAACTAGACGGCAAATTAGCCGTAGTCTACAGAAGCTACCTACTGTCCTATCACCAAAACGGCACCGCCGCCGCATCAGCCGCCGAAGCCGCCGGACTGCAAGGCTACTGGAAGCCTTACGCCGACAAACTCTTCAGCGAGCAATCCGAATGGGAATATGCCTCCGCCTCAGAGCGCACCGCCTATTTCGACACCTACTTCGAAGAAGTCACCGACGGCGCCGGAGACTTGACGAAATTCCACACCGACATAGCCAGCGAAAACGTCTCTAAGAAAATCAGCTTCGACATGGGCATCGGCAAGCGCATCGACATCGCTGGCACACCCGCATTCTATATTGACGGCCAACTCATCAACTGGGGTGGCGAAGGTAGCGTTACCGTAAACGGCGAAACCATCTCTTGGGACGAAGCCCAAAGTGGAGAAAATTTCGTAAAACTTCTAAAGCGCATCGTCCTAGCCAAATTAGGCGAAAACGCCGAATAAGTCCTTCCGGGGGCTTATTTTTGAGCAAGACAACCCCCCCCAAAATCCCCAATTTTTACAGAAAAACAAAGCGGAGCCCGCTTAGATTATAAATCATCTCGAGCTCCGTTCCATCCTCCCCATATTGAATATCAACCGCACCTTTTCGTGTCAATTATTCAATAATCCCCTTAAGTACTAAATTTCAATAAATTCTTGCCAAGCTGCTGGCGGAATTTTAGACTGTTGATATTCTTTAGTACACTTAAGTTTTTTGATACGCATGTATCCAATTTTCTCCTTATTTTTCGCTCTACGACCTATCAGACCCACCTCGCAAAGACTTTGCCACTTAGTCCATGAAATAATTGAGCGATAGGTTTATTTTAGCAAAGCCACCAAACGTATGCAAGCATAACAACAATGCCGGTTTTTCCCGCCCAGAAGAATTATCTGGCAAGCCCATCTTAACATCAATCGCCCGCCAAACCACAAAATCAGGCAAAAAAGTTGCATTTATCGCCCCAGTGTGATATAATAAAACCATGAAAAGGTTTGCAAAAATTATATTACCAATCTTAATGCTAGCATCCATAACTGGTCTGGTTTTGATGCCAGACACAATGGCGCTAACAACCTTACAAGAAGGAGCCGAAGCTGCACGTTGCGATGGCTGTCCAGAAGACCTCTTTGGTAATACCGGTATTTTCAAACAAATCACGAACACCATTCTCTACGTCGTAGGTATCGTCGCAGTTGTAATGTTAATCATCGGCGGTATCAAATACGTCATTTCCGGTGGCGACGCCAAAAAAGTCACCGACGCCAAAAACACTGTATTGTACGCGATTATCGGCTTAATCATCGCCTTCCTGGCGTTTGCAATCGTCAATTTCGTCATTTCCGCCCTACCTACCTCAGATAATAGTACCAACACAGAAGACACTTCAGTCACAGAATAAGTCCAATAAACACTATTTAGCACAAAACTTCGTCAGGCATTGGACTGAATGACAGGTTAAATCTTGTTTTTTAAAAACGCCAAAACTTACTTCAATCCATAATTCGCTTCGTGAGAAATCAGCCCCAAACCCTGTCCAATCAGCAGGAGAAATGCCCAACCGTTCACATCGCCCATCCCCATCACCCAGCCAGAGAAATATCTAGCCAACCACATCATTCGCCCATCAGAGACAAAAAACCATCATCCCAAGCCAATCCCCAAAACACCATCAAAGCCTAGTTATCCCCCATGGCAATTACCGCTTGTATAATCCGCCCCACTCCCATCCCCTCCAAGGCAATCGTAGCCGCTCGCATAGAAGCCCCAGTCGTATAAACATCGTCAAGCAACAAGTAAGTCGCCTGCACGTCAAGCACAAATTTAGGGTTAACCGAGTAAGCCTCCATAGCCTGAATCAAACGAACCTTGCGGCTCGCCCCCACCTGAACACCGTTCTTGCGGCGAACCAAAGCGCGTTCCACGCGGTAATTCTTCCCCCGAATTCGAACAAGCTCCTGCGCCAATCGTAAAGTATGATCTACCCCCCTCGCCCGAACATGCTTCGCAACCGTCGGCAAAGGCACAACCACTACCCGCCCCTTCAAATTCGGAATAGCCATATCTAGCATGCCCGCAAGCGACTTGGCAAGACTGCGATTGGAATTATATTTAAAATCATGAATCAGCTCACCAAGCAATCCAGAATACTGCCCAGCGCTAAAAAAGAGATAAACAGCGTG
>CAVEGL010000023.1:2864-6307 GCA_963615165.1 bacterium
CAGAAAGGCAAGGCGCCTTGCAGTGCGGACAAAGATTCGTATGATTGGCGCTGATGTATTTTTTACAACGTTCGCATAGCGGGCTCCCCAAAACCCCACACCCCCTGCAGAAATGCGGCGAAACCAAGTCAAATAAGCTTATTCTTGTAGTATTTTTTACAACATTACCCATAATTCTCTTGATTTTACTACACTTTTGATATATAATAAAGCATAACAACATAAGTGGAGGAAATATGGCTCGTACAAACAGTGATGATTTACTGATGGAAGACGACCTTGCTGCTGCATTTCTGAACGGAGATGACGAATTCGCATCCCCAATCACCGAAGAAATCGCGTCAGTGCAAGAAAACATTCCAGGACCAGGTGGACCAATAGCAGATGAGTGGGAAGATAATATTGATGAATTACCAGGGCAGCTCGCAGTAGATGTCTACGAAACCAACGACAAGCTGGTCATAAAAGCTCGCACCGCTGGTATTTCTAAATCGGAGTTAGATGTCAGCTTATCAAAAGATAATATATTAACTATTACAGGCATACTGACCAGCGGCAACGACGATGAAGCCACTAGATGGCACATGCAAGAATGTTACTGGGGTGAATTTTCTAGGCAAATCGCCTTACCAGTCCAAGTCCAAAAAGACGACAAGAGCGTAAAAGCCGAACTAAAGGATGGGGTTCTGACAATTACGTTTGATAAGGAAAAGACCGAAGCTCCCCAAAAAATCGAAATCGTCTAACGACCACTCGACAGACCAGCTAAAAACTGGTCTGTTTTTATGCAGTCTCTCCAAAAATACACGTCATAAGACAATATAGAGCCAAAATCACAAGCTATACCCCCCCCACAAAGCACCGCAGCCCCAAAATCACCCACTGCAACACTCCCCGCAAAGTATCCTCGTAGCGCCCAGCCCACACATTGGCACATTACATATCGCAAAAAAAGCATCGAGCCCCCGCTCGATGCCATCACTGTCACTACAAGAGACTAGGCACTCCCCAACAAATTACCAATCACAAAGTTGACAATAGCATAAGCTAATGCACAAATCACCAGACCAATAATACCATAGAGAATAGTGTCCTTGGCCTTTTTCACTTTATTACTATCACCGGCAGAAGTCATATACAAAAGACCACCAATTATAATCACTACCACTGCAACAAGCCCTAGCACTAATACAATATTTGAGATGATTGTGCTGACATCGTTCGCTAAATCGTCGCCAGTTCCATTGTCGACCAATTCTATCTTCGTATCCGTCGCCATCAACGATAAAATATTATTCATTTTTAAATCCTTTTGTTAATTAACTCTATTTTATAACGATTCTAAAAATAATGCAACCCCCCGCGCCTCATTTTGCACTTCTCTCATTCCATACCCTCATTTCGCAACCCGCCCACTCCAATCTCAATCGCGCAAAAAATTCCACCCCTTAACCCTCAAATCCGCCCCTTGCCTTTTGCTCACAAACCCTGTATTATAATAGCATGGTGGGGTAATTAAATCTAACAGGAGACAATATGCCATTCGTTACATCTAAAGAAATGTTCAAACGCGCCTACTCTGGAGGATACGCCATCGGCGCCTTCAATATTAACAACATGGAGCTTCTTCAGGGCATCGCCGACGCCCACGCCGAGCTAAACGCTCCACTAATCATTCAAGTTTCAAAAGGCGCCCGCGAGTACGCCCGCCCAAGCTACTTAATCAATCTAGCTAAGGCTGCACTCGAAGACCACCCAGATTTACCCCTCTGTTTGCACCTCGACCACGGTAGCAGTTTCGAAATTTGTCAAGAATGCATCGAAAACGGCTTCACCTCTGTCATGATTGACGGCTCAAGCCTGCCTTTTGAAGAAAATGTCAACCTAACTCGCAAAGTCGTAGATTATGCACATGAACGCGGCGTCGTAGTCGAAGCTGAACTCGGGACCCTAGCTGGCGTTGAAGACGAAGTCAGCGTCAGCGCCGAAGATTCCAGCTACACTCGCCCCGAAGACGTCCAAGAATTCGTCGAAAGAACCGGCTGCGACTCCCTAGCAATCGCCATCGGCACCAGCCACGGGGCCTACAAATTCACTCCCGAGCAGTGCACCCGCAATGAAAAGGGTATCCTGGTTCCGCCACCCCTACGCTTCGACATCCTAGATGAAGTTGCCAAGCGTTTACCAGAATTCCCCATCGTCTTGCACGGCGCATCTTCTGTACCACAAGAATGGGTAAAAATTGTCAACGAAAACGGCGGGCAAATGCCCAATGCTATCGGCATCCCCGAAGAACAACTCCGCGAAGCCGCCAAAGGCGCCGTGTGTAAAATCAATATCGATTCCGATTTGCGCCTAGTCATGACCGGCTCAATCCGCCAACACTTTACCGAGCACTCAAGCGATTTCGACCCACGCAAATACCTCGGCCCAGCCCGCGAAAACATCAAAAACCTCGTCAAACACAAAATTCTCGACGTACTCGGCTCTGCAAACAAAGCCTAGTCTTTCATGTATACAAATAGAGCAGACAATCATCAGTCCGCTCTATTTTTGTATCTAAAACAGCAAATCCCCTTATAGAAGGCAAGTCTCATTTTTGCGGCAGAATCACCACCTCAAGAAAGCGAGCTCCACTCCTGTATCCAAACCATCAAAAGTCACCCCCAAGAGTGCGAGCTCCATTTAAGAATAAAAGTCGCCCTCAAAAAGGCGACTTTCCCCACCTAAATGATGATAGTGCAAACACCCAAGAGCGACATTGACTCGCTCTTACCGCACCCAAAAATACACCATTAGCGCACTCTTACCGCGCCCAAAGCGTCATTTACCCCACCCTGCGCCGCTATTTAGTCCAAATTTGCCATCAAATACAACAAATCCAAACATTTGCACGAATACCCCCATTCATTATCATACCACGCTCTCAGCGACAAAAACCTATCACCCACCATTTGCGTCTCTTGCACATTAAAGATCGAAGTATGAGAATCGCCCAAGATATCCGTCACATCAATATCCCCCTCCACATAATGCAAAACCCCTTTCATCGGACCATTCGCAGCCTTTTTCATCGCCTCGCGAATCTCCTCAATCGTAGTAGCCCGTTCCAGCACCACATCTAAGAGTACCACCGAGCCATCTTTCACCGGCACACGCAAAGCATCGCACATGATCTTCCCCGCCATCTCTGGCACTACTTCGCCTAGCGCCTTTGCCGCACCCGTAGAATGCGCCGTTATGTTATTTAGCACGTCGGTCGGTTTCTGGCTATCCGTAGCAGCATGCACAGTGTGCATAACCCCAGTCTCGATCCCAAAATTATCCTGAATCACCTTCGCCACTGGCGCCAAACAATTAGTCGTACATGACGCATTTGAGACAATATCCATATCTTTAGTGCATTTATCTTGATTGACGCCCATTACAAACATCGGAATCGT